>DATKFO010000473.1:0-11829 GCA_035544355.1 Thermoanaerobaculia bacterium | reverse complement strand
ACAGGTTTCGCGATGGCTGTCAAAAAGCGGCGACTGCGGTCGCCGCACTCCAGATCATCGCTCGTACTCGAGGCGGCAATCACACCCGCTCTCCGCGAATGCGCGGATGAAGCTCACGAAGCGGTCGCGCTTCGCTTCGTCGCCGGCGACGGCGGTGAAATTCGCCTGGAACCTGCATGGGAACAGCGAGGCGCGAAGGGTGTGCGGCTTGGTCGTGACGTCGCGGCCATACGCAACGTTCACGTCACCGAACTTCGCGGTGCGCATCCAGCGGAATCCCGGGCGCCGGTTGCTCGGAACATCGACACCGACCGTTCCCCACGCGAAAGAAATCCGGTCTCCGCGATAGTCGATCGTGCCGTATGAGAAATCGACGCCGCTTCGGCCCGTGATCTTCGCGTCGGGAACGCCTTTGCACGTCGCTCGGAACGCGTGTTCGTCCGCGAGCATCGGCGATGCAACAAAGAGTAGGCCAATAGCAAGCAGCGTTTTCATTGCACAACACGCGTCATGAAATCACTCATGTTTTTCATGACGCGTTTCGAGTCGTGATTGTTGAAGTCGAACCAGAGCATCAGGCGGTCCTCGGGATGGAAACGATCTTTCACCTGCTGCGCGATCTGCTCGGGGTCGCCGACGAGGGCGTTGTTCGTGGCGCGGCGTACTTTTTCTTCGTCGAGCGTGCCTTCGAGGGCGCGCCAGTAATTCGACAGTGCTTCGCGCGCTTCTTCGGCCGCCTTCGCCGGATCGTCGTTGATGAAGACGAGCACGGTGCGCGGCATGAGGCGGCGCGACCAGGGGCCGCCGTCGGGGTGGTAGCGCGGTTTCATGCGCTCGTTCGTTTTCTCGATTTCGTCGCCGGGCGTGATCGAGAGGTTGAAGACGCCGACCGGCAGGATCGTGTTGGCGAAGATCTGCGTGGCGGGATCGTGCGAGCCGATCGAGAGGTGCAGCAGATCCATGCGCGGCTCGGACGGCACGATCTTCAGGTTCGGGAATCGCCAGCGCGGCTCGATCGCGATCTCGTCGGTGTATTGATCGTGCGCTTCGATGACGCGTTGCCAGTCTTCGTCTTTTCGAAAATCGGCGCGGCGCAGAAAGCGCGTTGCGATCATCGATTCATTCAGCGTCTCGCCTTTCAGCAGGCGCAGAAAGATCTCGGTCGCTTCTTCGAAGATCTTGTTCTTCACGACGGGCCACGCCGCGGCTTCGATCGCATCGCGCGGCACGATGCCATACGGAACGTTGATGAAGGGAAAACGTCCCGACGCGAAGCCGATCGTCAGCGTGCGCTTCTCCTCGGGATCGAGTCCGTGCAGGGAGAGAAAGGTCTTGATGCGCTCCGCGTGCGCGATCGGGCCGCCATTGCAGAGGATGTTGAGAATCGCGGAGCCGATGCCGATGCGCTTCGTGCGCGCGAATACGCGATGCGCGAGCTGCAGGATGTCGGTGTTGAGGCCGATCTCGCCGACGAAATGCGGGATGACGGCGCCGGGATTCGTCTTCTGAATCTCCGTGGACAGATGACTCTCCGCGACCCACGCGGTGCCGAATCCAAGGCGGTCGGCGAGCTCGACCTGCTCGAAGAAGTTCTCGAACATCACGCGCTCGCTCGGCAGATAGCCGTTCACTTCGGTCTGACAGATCGAGAAGAAAATGTCGAATTCCATGTGGCCCTACATTACCGCACGGCCGGCTCGGTCAGCTCCTGCGGGACGAGCTCGGTCATGCGGCGCATCATCTCGCCGAACGTGCTGTCGGAAGCCGCCATGCTCATCACGACGCGGCGGCCGCTCGATCGCGTGAGGTGCACATATTCGTATTCGGGGACGCCCGAATTGATCTCCCCGATCGCGCCGAGCTCGTCGATCGTCGTCGCCAGAAAATCGCGAAGCTCCGCGAGCTCGCGCGCCGATCGCATCGTTCCGTTCACGAGCGCGCCGTCGCTCTTGACGAAGATCTCGACCGGCGAAGGATTCGTCTGATCGCAAAGCCACAACGCGAAAACCTCCTCGGCATCGCTGCGATGAAACCGATCGAGCAGCGCTGCTTCCCAATCCGTGCAACGGCGACTGCCTTCGCCGAGGATGAGGAGCTCGCCTTCGTGGCGCTGCCGCACGATCGCGCGCGCCTCGCGGCTGTCCTCCGCAACGAGATACGCCTCGGCCGCGCGATCGAGCGCAGCATTCACGCCGAACGCGCGCACGACGAGATCGACCGGAAAGCGATCGCGCGTGATGCGCGCGGAGGCGAGCATCGCGCGCAATGCATCGGCGTCGAGAGCCGAGAGCAGGCGTTGCTGCGCTGCGAGCACGACGCCGATGCCGCGCACGGTTCCGTCTTTCGCGACGAGGCGCCGCACGTTGGCGTGGTAGTGCTCGCGTAAGGAATCGCGTCGCTGCAGCGCGGCCGCGATCGTCTGCGCGTTTGCGGTGCCGTCTTCGATGTGCTCGAACAGAAATGCGTTCACGGACGGGACGTCCCACGGAAGGATCTTCGCGAGCAGCTCGTTTGCAAGCGCCGGCTGTATGGATTGCAACTCGTGCACATGCGCGAGCACGATGCGCGCGACCTCATCGTCTGCGTTGGCGGGAAGGCGCATCAGCTGCCCGAGGAAGAATTGCGCGCTCGGAAACTTGATGCCGGCGGAGAGACTCTGTGCGCGCTCTTGCAGCGTCCACCCGCCGGATGAAAGAAGCGCCGCGACCACAGACGGCGAAAAAACGCCCTCCAGCTCCTTCCGCAGCGCCGCATGTACGCGAAGATCGTGGAAGTTTCCCAGCGCGTTGATGATGACGTAGCGATCGATGATGTCCGCGTTCGGGAGTCTCGCAACCAACCCGGGAATCGCGTCGGTGAGTCCGAGCTCGCCGGCGTTTTCCATGACTCGCCCGCGCGCGTTGCTCGCGTCATCCGCCCACTCCGGATCACCGATCCACGGCACGAGCGGCGCGACCGCATCGGCGCGGGAGAATCGCGCGAGCGCGTTTGCCGCGGCGGAGTGCGTCGCGCGATCGGAGCTCTGCAGGAACGCGCGCATGATCGGGATCCACTCCGGTCTCGCGCCGAGAAATTGCGGAAGCGCGAACGCCGCGGCCGGCTCGCGCATCAACGAGATCAGCCATTCGTCGCGCCCGTCCCACTTCGCACGTGCGAGCGTTTCGATCGCGTGCTCGCGCGCGGAGTAGGCCAAGCCGGCATCGATTGCGATCGACTGCAGCTCGCGACGAAGATCGTCGCCCGGCGCGTGCTCGTACAACAACGCAATCGCGGACGCGCGAACACCGTTCTGCGGCGACCTCGCGAGTCTGCGCAGCACCGGCTCCGCGTCGCTCCAGTGTTTCGCGAGCGCTCGAAGCTCGGTGTCGAAGACGATGCCGGTCTCGTCTTCCGTCGTAGCGAGAGCGAGCGCAATGAGACGCCCGCGCTCGGACTGGCATTGCTGGACGAGCCAGGCGTCGCTCTCCTCGCGATAGCCTTCCTCTTGCGTGGCAACCGCTTGTTTGACGCGGCTGCAGATGCTGTCCGTCGGCGGAAAGAGATCGACGACGTACCGGAGCGCATCGGGCTGCCGTTCGATCACGTCGACCAGGCGCTCGCGCACGACCGCGGTTGGTGTGAGATCGAACTGACGTTTCCAGGCCCAGAAATCGACGAGAGCGTCGAACGGTGCGTCGTCGGGTGGCGGAGTGAGTGGCTGCACTTCGAACGGAATCGGCGGCAGCGGAATCTTCAACAGCTCGTCGATGACATCCGCCGCGAACGCGGTCGCAGCGAAGAGCACGATCGCGATGCCGGTCGCCGCGCGTTTCATTGCAGCGCCTCGAGGCGTCGCACCAATTCGTCGTACGGCGAGCCGGGTGCATGCGCGGGATTGTTCATGAACACACGGCGTCCGCTCGTGCGCGTCAGATGGACGTACTCGTATTGCGCGCCGTCGATGACGCCGGTGTCGACGGGGCCGAGGTCGTCGAAGCGTGTTTGTTCGAGGAACGCGCGCAGTTCCGCGAGCGTCGCGGCGGAGAGCGTCGTCTTCGCGATGCGCGCGCGGTCGCCTTTGATCACAATCTCGACGCTCGTCGTCGCGGCGGACCACGCGCTCGCGAACGAGAGTGCGATCACTTCGTCGGCGCCGCTCTTGCGGAAGCGCGCGAGCAAGTCGCGCTCCCACGCATCGAAGCTGTTGTACGTGTCGTCGCCCGGATCCCAAGCCAGCCGCGAGCCGAGAATTCGGATGTCGCTCGCGTGGCGTTTTTGCACGATCGCGCGCGCTTCGGGGCTGTCGTTCGCAATCAGATACGCCTCGGCCGCAGCGTCGAGCGCCGACGTGCGGCCGAACAGCGCCGCGACGCCGGAGACCGGCAGCTCGTCGCCGGCAACGCGCGCTCCCGCGAGCATCGCTCGCAGCGCTTCGTGATCGTCGCCGGTGAGACTCGCGGCGCCTGCGATCACCATCGCGATACCGCGCACGATGCCCTGCTTCGCGAGCAGGCGCTTGACGTCGCCGCTCTTGCGAAGCGTCTCACGCCGCCCGATCGCGGTCTCGATCATCGACGCGCTCGCGGTGCCGGACTCGATGCGCTCGAGCAGCAGCGCGTTCACCGACGGCACGTTCCACGTCTGCACGACGCGGAGCAAGTCCTGCGCGAGCTCCGGGCTCTTCGTTCGCAGCTCGTCCGCACGTGCGATGGCCAGGCGTGCGACGTCGTCGCGGCTCCGGACGCGCGTCACGACGTAGGCGCCGATCATCACGCCGGTCGACAAGCCCTTCCCGGTGATCAATCGAAATTGCATCGGCTCGTTCGACTTGCGGGCCTCGATGAGCGACGCTTCCATGCCGGCAAGCAGCTCTTCCGCGGAGAATCCGCCGAGGTCGATGAGTGCTCCGGCGATGCGCATGCGGTTGTCGCCGGTGCCTTCTTTTTCGAGCGCCTTCCGCATCGCAGCGCTGCCGCGAGGGTCTTTGAACTGCGCCAGCGCCTCGGCCGCGTACGAGCGCTGGTATTCGTCGAGATCGTTCTCGACGACGGAAACGAGACCAGGGATCGCTTCTGTGATGCCGAGATCGAAGACGGATTGAATCAGGCGAAGGCGCGCGTCCGTCGACGTCTGATCGCCCCACAGCGGATCCATGAGCCACGGGAGCAGCGGGCGCAAGGCATCGGCACGGGCACGTTCGAGATAGAACTGACCGAGGGCGTTGACCGCGGCGAGATGCACGTCGCGGTCGGGACTTGCGAGCAAACGGGTCATGATCGGAATCCACACGTCGGGATTCTTCGCGGCCACCGACTCGAGCGGCGCGAACGACGTGTAGCCGTCATGTGCCCTGCGCAGCGACGCGTCGCTCATCAAACCGATGAGCCATTCGTCGCGCCCGGACCATTCCTTTTGTGAGAGCGTTTCGATCGCGCGATCTCGAGAGAATCCCGGCGCGTTCGGATCGATGGCGATTGATTGCAGCGCGCGGCGCGTGTCCGCCGATCCGTCGTGCGCGAACAGAAGCGAAAGTGCGAGGGCGCGAACGCGCGGCTGGGACGAACCTGCGAGCTGACGCAGAACCGGCTCGGCGTCGTTCCACGATGCCGACGCGAGTGCCTCGATCTCTTCGCTGTTCCTGACCCATCCGTCTTCGTCTTTCGCGGACGATGCGGTGGCAATCAGGCGCGCGTGTTCCGACGCGCAGTTGCAGACGAGCCACTTGTCGATTTCCTCTGCCGATTCTTGTTCGAACTTCGCCATCGCGCGTTTCACGCGAGCGCAAACTTCATCGCGCGGCGGGAGGAGCTCGGCGACGCTTGCGAGCAGCTCAGGACGTTTGTCGATGACTTCGATGAGGCGCTCGCGCGTCGCGGCATCGGGGCCAGGGTTGCCGATGCGATCGGGCCGCATCGCCCAGAAGCCCGCGAGCTCGTCGAGCGGCGCATCGGCTTTCGGAGCCTGGGCTCGGCGTTCGGGCGCGGCGAGCTGTTCATCCGGGGTCATCACACTGCCGGGCCGCGATGCGTGAAATTTCAGGAGCTCGTCGATGACGTCGGCGCGTGCAGCGAGCGAGACGAACGCCGTGAGCAGGAGGACGACGGGTCGCATGGTTGCTTAGACGGCGGCGCGCGCGATTACGATACTGCCATGAGCCGTGAGTCCGAGCACATCGGCGCGCTCGATGGGCTGCGGGCAGCGGCGATCGGGCTGGTGCTGCTCTATCACCTGACGCCGGGACGCAATCCGAATCTCGGCCTGCGTGCGCTCCCCTTCAAGCTCGCCGACCTCGGATGGTCGGGCGTCGATCTCTTCTTCGTCCTCTCCGGATTTCTGATCACGACGAAGCTCATCGCCGCGCGCAACGACGAGCATCGCTTTCGCGATTTCTATCTGCGCCGCGCGTCGCGTGTGTTTCCGCTGTATTACGCCGCGCTGTTCGTGGCGTTCGTGCTCGAGCCGCTCGCGACCGGCGCGCGGCTGCCTGCGTTCGTAGCGCAGCTCCCGCACTGGCTGTACTACGCGAACTTCGTGCAGAACGACCTTCCGATCGATCTGCAGGTCGGGCACTTCTGGTCGCTCGCCATCGAAGAGCAGTTCTATCTCGTGTGGCCCGCGGTGATTTTTTTCGCGAGCAGCCGCACTGCGCGGCGCGTGTGCGGCGCGATCGCGGTCGTTGCGCTCGCGAGCCGCTTCGCGCTGGACGCGATGGGAGCACCGCCGGTCGTCACATTCGGCTGGACACCCTGCCGCGCGGACGGACTCGCGGTCGGTTCGTTTCTCGCGCTCATCTATGCGGATCGCAGTGCTCGACGCCTCACACGGCCCGCCGTCGCTGTGCTCGCCGTGACCACGCCGCTCCTGGCCTGGTTGGCGTGGAAGGACAAGGCGCTACTGATCTTCAAAGAAATCAGAGCGCTCGATGTCGTTTTCGTGCGCACGATGGCACCGACCGCGCTCGCGCTATTCTTCGGCGCGCTGCTCGTCGTTTCGCTGGAGGTGCGGCCGATCGCTCGCGTGCTTTCGGGATCGTTTCTGCGAGCAATCGCGCGGTGGAGTTACGGGATGTACGTCTTCCACTTTCTGCTGTATCCGGTGTTCATGCGATTCATTCCGCCGGCGCGGCTGGCGCAATCCGCGAACGTCGCGGCCACGCTCTTCTTTCTGATCACCGCGACGATCTCCACGCTGCTCGCCGCGCTCTCGTATCGATTCTTCGAGTCCTACTTTTTGAGGCGACGCTCATGATCCTCCGCCGATTTCTCATCCCGCTGCTTCTCATCGTCGCGTGTGCTGCTTCTTCTTCGATTCCGCGTAACAAATACGGACTGCACGTCGTGCCCGACGTCGCGACGTACGAGCGGCTCGTGCGCGCCGATCCGAACCAGCAGCTCGTCGACGTCGAGTCGCTCGGCATCCGCATCGACGTCCGCTACGCGACGCCGAACAATTTCATGCACGCGACGCTGTATCCGATCGCCAAAGCGTACGTGCGCGCTCCGGCAGCGCGTGCGCTCGCCGAAATTCAGCGCGAGCTCGCGAAGGAAGGTCTCGCGCTGAAAGTGTTCGACGGCTACCGGCCGTATCGGATCACCGAGGACATGTGGGAGCGCATTTACAAACCAGGCTTCGTCGCCGATCCGGCGAAGGGCTCGAAGCACAATCGCGGCGCCGCGGTGGACCTCACCATGATCCGCCTCGATACCGGTGAGGAGATTCCGATGCCCACTCCCTACGACGACTTCACAGACCGCGCGCGGCAGGACTTCAACGACCTACCGGCGGAAGCGATCGCGAATCGCGCGAAGCTGCGCGACGCGATGACCCGCCACGGCTTCGAGCCGATCAGCACGGAGTGGTGGCATTACGACTTTCGCGGGTGGGAGCGGTTCGAGTTGATGGATGTGCCGCTCGAGGAGCTGTCGCACTTTTAGGAGTGCGCGCGGCCATGCCGCCGCTTTGGGTAGCGCGTTTCGGGCTGCGAGGTTGATGTGGCACAGACACTCTTGTCTGTGCGCACTCGGAGGCCAGAACCCACTGTGCATCGGCTCATTCCGCGCGGGGCGCACAGACAAGAGTGTCTGTGCCACATCATGAGACGGGATGGCGGACTTATAGTCCGCCGGTTTTTGCGCAAGGCGGCGGACTATAAGTCCGCCGTCCAAGTTTACCGCGCAACACGCGACCCAAAGCGGCGGCATGGCCGCGCGCACTCCAGATTAGAACCGCGTGACGGCGGAGATCGATGCGACTTTGTAGTGATCGCTCGAGTCGTAGGCGAAGTCGATCTGGAATTTCGGCCAGGCGAAGCCGGCGCCGACGGACCAGTGGTTCTGCGATTCGCTGCCGGGGAACAGGATCGCTTCGGCCACGCGGCTTGCGGTGTTCAGCGGTCCCTTGAACGTGATCGCGTGCGCCGGATCGCGCCAGTAGCCTGCGCGCAGCGCGAACGGGATCTTGCTTGCGAAGAAGTACTCGGTGCCGAAGTGGAGCTCGGTCACATCCTTCGCTTCGTACGGATTGTCGAGCGCGCGGATGTCTTCGTTCGACGCGACGAAGTCGTCGACGAGATTCGAGTACGTCACGTGCACTGCATCGAGGTTCACCGTGAGCACGGGAATCGGGCGCACGGAGATGCCGAGGCCGGCGATGTCGGGGATGTGGAAGGTCGTGTCGGCGAGCTTCACGAAATCGAAGCCGGTGCTCGGCGCCGCGACGAAGGTCGGCGCGACGAACTCCGGCCCTTTTTTGTACACGCCGCCGATGCTGATCTTGTCCATCGGCGACCACTTGAAGCCGACGCCGAAGGTGACGTCGGTCTCGTCTTTCAATTTCACGTCGCCGCTGCTGTCGATGTCCGCGGTGGCTTGCACGGAGATGCTCGAGAAGTCGAATGTCGGCGTGACGCGGAACGTGAATGACGATTCGCGGAACGTCTGATAGCGCACGTTCGCACCGACGGAGAGTTTCGGCGTGACCTGATACGCGGCCGCGAAACCGTATGTGCGCTGATTGACGTCGAGCGCGGAGAGAAATGGGATCACGCGGAACTCGACGCAGGAGAACGGATCCTTCGTGTCTTTCTTGATCTGATCGCAATTCGCTTTCGAGGTCGGCGTGCCGCCGCGCGGCAGGAAGAAGTTCGGCACGTCTTTCTCGACGCGGCCGGTGAGCTCATTGCGCTGCGCGATCACTTCGCCCGAGCCGCCGTTGCGCAGGACCTCATGGAAGTAGACGCCGAACGTGAACTTCTTGATCGGATAGACGAAGCTGCCAAATGCCGGGACGACGCGGTCGCTGTAATGCGTAAAGGCTGTCTGCTCGATGTCCGGGAAGGTGCCGCTCGTCGTAAGCAGCTGCTGTTCGAGGTAGTTGCGCACCTCGATCGAAACCTCGGGCTTGCGCAAGATCGTCAGACCGGCCGGGTTCGCTTCGGCGGCCGAGGCGTCGTCAGCCAGTCCGAGGAACGCGCCGCCCATGCCGAGGGAACGCGCGCCCGGATTCCCGAAATTGAACTGCAGACCGGAGAGGGATTCGATGTCGGTGTTCTGCGCCGCGGCGCCAAGAGCGATGAACGTCGCCGCGACGGCGAGGAGAGCGATGCGTCGCATGGAAATCCTCCGTATGCAGAAGAGGATAGCAGACGCTTCTAAATTGACAGGCGCTGAGCCGCACGCAGCGGAAACGAGAGATCGAACGACATCGCCGCGCTGCGACCGAACATTTCCCTCGCGCGAGCCTGCTGATTCATCGCCGCCGCGCGCGCACCGAGAAAGAAGTACGCGTGCTTCACGTCGGCGACATCGTTCTCGCGAATCGCGGCGAGCACTTCTTCATCAGTGCCCGTTCCGGTGAGCGCGTTCGCGTAGGCCTCCGTCCTGCGCCTCGTGTTCGCATCGACGGTCGGGTCGTTCACGATCGCGCTGCGCAGTTCCTCGGTACGCTGGACTCCATTGGCGAGATTGCCGCCAAGCATGGCCGCCGCAGCCGCGTAGAGGCGATAGAGCTCGTCGACGTGATCGTGCGCGTCGTCGATCTGCTGCATGGCACTCGCGAAGTCGCCGCTCGCGAACGCGCGATCGATGCTCTGGACCGCCGCGATCGCAGCGGTCTTCTTCTTCGCCTTTCCGCGTTGAATGTGCTCCTCGAGCTCCTGATCGTCTCCGCGGAGCGCGAGGATCTTCGCGCGCATCAACCAGACCGCGTCTTCGCTCGCCCCTTCCTTCGCGGCCGCATCGCACATCGTTTCGGCCTTCGTCCAATTCTTTTCCGCGAGCGCGACGAGCCACGCTTCGGTCGGTCCGCCATGTTTCCACTCCGCGAGAAACGGTTCCACCGCCTCGGGTTTCCCCGCGCCGATCGCAGCGTAGGTGAAATACAAATGCGACGATTCTTCGAGACCGAGATCCATCGCCGTTTCGATTTCCTGCATAGCGTCAGAGAACGCGCCCGCAGCGAGGTGGTTGTATCCGAGCGCGTAATGCGGCCAGGGAAGATTCTCATCGAGGCGGATCGACTCCTGAAACT
This sequence comes from Thermoanaerobaculia bacterium, assembly GCA_035544355.1. Classification (GTDB taxonomy): domain Bacteria; phylum Acidobacteriota; class Thermoanaerobaculia; order Gp7-AA8; family Gp7-AA8; genus DATKFO01. The sequence continues at coordinate 1,323 of DATKFO010000473.1, read as the reverse complement.
CGACGAAGCTCTCGGCCGGGTTCGGCAGCATGCGGCCGTAGAGATAGTGATGCTCCGCCGAATTCGGATTCGCGTTCAGGAGCAGGCGGTATTCGACGATCAACTTGTCGCGATGTCCCTGCATCCTCTCGACGTCCTGATGGAAGCGGTGCGCGTCGACGGTCGACTGCGGGCAGTCGTGGATCCAGCTCGTTGCCAGCGCGCTCGCCTGCTCGTTGTCGCCGCGCTGCAACTGAATGTTCCCGAGCATGCGCCGCGAGAGAACGCTGTCGCACGGCTGCAGTGCAATCGCCTTCCGGAACATCGCTTCCGCATCTTTCGGCTTGTTCTCATTCATGTAGAACATGCCGATGTCGTCGATCGTCGCATGCGGCACGGTGGAGAACGCGATCTTCGTCTCCTGCGAATTACCCGAAGAAATCTCGATCGTTGCCGGAGCCTCGACGAACATGTAGTCGACGTTCTTCTGTTCGAAGAAGGATTCGCCGGCGATGTACGACTCGCGGTATCCCTGGTCCACCGGGTTCGCCGCGTAGATGATCGCTGTACGCCGGTACACGCGCGCGGCGGCGACGTTGTACACGTACAGATCGTCATTGAAAAGTGCCGTGAAGAGTCCGCGCGCTGCAACTTCGACGTCGCGCTGCTCGATGAGCTTGCCCGATGCGTCCTTCGCAACCACGTGATGCTTGCCCGGCCCGAGCGATCGCTTCACTGGTCGTGCATCGGCCACGAACGAATCGCCGTCGACGACAAATGCAGTTCGCGGATAGACACTGTCGAACCAGACGGTGACGTGCGTTCGATTCCAGTAGCCCGCGGCGGCCGCGACGCCGGCAATCAGCGCAATCACAATCCCCGCGATCGCAAATTCCTTCTTGCCGAAACCGGAACGGCTTGCAGGCTTCGCCGTTGGCGCAACGTACGTCGTGCTCGGCTGACCGCCGCCGCCGAACGGCCACCAGCGACGCGATGCGCGGCGCTCCGCATCGCTCAGCGGAATTCCGATTTGTTTCTTGCAGTCCGCGATGCGGCGGAGCGTCGCCTTATCGGGTTGCGGGCCGGCCAGCTTCTGCAGGATCGGCAGCGCCTCGGACCAGCGATTCGTTCGCTCGTACGCAGTCGCCAAAAGAATCGGCGGCGCGGTTTCGTTCGGAAGAAGCTTGCGTGCTTCGATTAGGTGCGGGATGGCCGCCGCAAAGTTGTTTTGCAGGTAGAACACGCGCGCGAGGGAAAGCCGCGCCCCGCCGTCCGTCGCATCGAGAGCGACTGCGCGCTCGAGATAGGGCCGAGCTCCCGCCAGATCGCCGCGCATCGAGAGGA
>DATKFO010000472.1:0-2828 GCA_035544355.1 Thermoanaerobaculia bacterium | reverse complement strand
GAGGTTCGGGCGAAGGTCACGTTCCTCAAGATCCGCGTCAAGATCAAGGGATTCATCGGCTGGGAAGTGCAGATCAAGAGGAACGGCGACCAGCAGGCGATCGAGCTCGTCATGACCGAATACCGCGAGGAGAAGAGCTCGTCGATGGAGTGGTGGAAATGGCTGCTGTCAGCGCTCGGCGGGATCACGGCGGTCATCGCCGCCGCGGTGGTGAACCTCGCCGTGCGCCTCAAGATCCCGGGGCTGCCGAAGAACGTGTTCGAGATGCCGATGGAAGCGGTGGCGTGGCCGTATTACGAGCAGCTGCGTCTCGACTCCGTCGCCCTTCCCTCGCCGGTCGTGATCGCGGGAACGCCGAAACTGCTCGAGGCGTGAATGGTTTTGTGAGAGCGAGAGAAGCCGGAGTGCGATACAAAGCGCGACGGCAACGATCTTGAAGGAGTACCAGCCTCATGAAATGGCAGTCGATCGCTCTCGCTCTCACGCTGATCCTGGCCGCATGCGGCGGCAAGGAAACGAAGACCACACCCGCGAACAAACCGCTCATCGCCGAGATCCAGAGCAGCCCTACGAATCTCGATCCGCGCGTCGGCAACGACAACGTCTCCGGCCGCATTTTTGATCTCTGCTGCCGCGGTCTGATTCAGGTCACGCCGAATCTCGACTACGCGCCTGATCTGGCGACGTGGACGATCCCCGACGACAAGACGATCGTCTTCAAGCTCGATCCGAACGCGAAGTTTCAGAACGGACAGGCCGTCACCGCGGAAGACGTGAAGTGGACGTACGAGTCCGTGCTCGATCCGAGTTTCGTGAGCACGAAGAAGTCGGGCTACTCCGCGGTCGATCACATCGAAGCGCCTGATCCGCACACGATCATCTTCAAGCTGAAGGAGCCGAACGGCGGGCTCTTCGACAATCTCAACATGGGCATCATCCCGAAAGGTTCCGACGCGAACGCGATGAAAACCGCGCCGATCGGATTCGGTCCGTATCGCGTCGTCAATTACAGCACCGATGAATTCGTCGAGCTCGAAGCGTTCGACGACTACATCGGCGGCGCGCCGGCCATCAAGCGACTCACGCTGCGCATCATCCCCGACGGCACCACGCGCGTGCTCGAGCTGCGCCGCGGCAGCGTCGACTTCGAAGTGAATCAGATCCCGTTCGAGAACGTCGCCGAGTTCGAGAAGAGCGCGAAGCATCAAGTCGTGAAAAAGCCCGGCTCGGTGTGGCAATACCTCGCGTTCAATCTCCACGATCCGATCCTGAAGAAAGTGGAAGTGCGCCGCGCGATCGCACACGCAATCGACCGCGACCGCATCGTGCAGGACCTTCTCCGCGGCCTCGGCGTCCCCACCGACTCGATGTTCGCGCAGGGCCACTGGGCGCGCGCGGAGAATCTGCCGACGTATCCGTTCGATCCGGCGAAGGCCAAACAGCTCCTCGATCAGGCCGGCTATCGCGATCCCGACGGCGACGGACCCAGGCCGCGCTTCAAGCTGTCGTTCAAGACGTCCACGGACATCGAAGCGAACCTGCGTGCGCAGATGATGCAGCAGATGCTGAAGAACGTCGGCATCGACGTGAGCATCCAGTCGAGCGAGTTCGGGGTGTTCTTCGAGGACATCGGCAAGGGCAACTTCCAGATGTACTCGCTCGCGCGCAACGGCATCGGCGACCCCGACTTCGCGTACGTGATCTTCCACTCGTCGAACATCCCGCCCGAAGGACAGAACCGCGGCTTCTACAAAAACCCGCGCGTCGATCAGCTGATCATGGACGGCCGGCACACCTTCGATCGTGCGAAGCGCAAGGTGATCTACGCCGAGATGCAGAAGATCCTCCAGGAAGACCTCCCGTACCTCTCGCTCTACCACCAGATCAACGTCGCGGTGATGGACAAGAACCTCGAGGGCTACACGATGTACCCCGCGGGATTTCTCCTCGGCGTGCACAAGATGAAGTACCGTTGAAGTAGGCAGTGGGCAGTGAGCAGTAGGCAGAAGAAACGAACGTTCCTCCTCTGTCTACTGCCCACTGCCTACTGCCAACTGATCATGGTTCCCATCGACATCGCCCTCACCCGCCTCGCGCTGGCGATCGTGTTCGGTGCGCTGATCGGCATCGAGCGCGAGTGGCGGCACAAGACTGCGGGGATCAAGACGAACACGCTCGTCGCACTCGGCGCGGCGGGCTTCGCGATGATCTCGAACACGTTCGGCGCGGACAATCACAATCCCGCGCTGATCGCGGGCGCGGTGGTGGGCGGCATCGGTTTCATCGGCGCGGGCGTGATCATTCATCGCGGCGCGACGGTGCAGGGCGTCACGACCGCGGCAACGCTGTGGGCGAATTCGAGCGTCGGCGTGTGCGTCGGCCTCGGCCAGCTCAACGTCGCCGTCGTGCTGTTCGCGTCGGTGCTCGTCGCGCAGTTCGCATTTCGCTGGCTCGCGCAGCTGATCGAGCGCAAAGCCGCGCGCCGCGCTTTGCCGGGACGCTTCGAGCTGCGCATCGATTGCGATCACGACACGCTCCACGAGATCAACGAGACGTGGAAGAGCTATGCGGCCGACGCGGACATCCAATCGATCCGCCGCAGCTCACAACGCAAGCCCGATTCCGTTCTTTGGCGCGCGGTCTTCGTCACATCGAGCAGCGCACCGGTCGATCTCACGCAGTTCGAGGAAAAGCTCCTCGCGATCAAAGGCGTGCAGCGCGTGCAGGTCCATCACCTCGGCGTCGAAGACGCAGGGTGAGGACACGTAGGGCCGCCTCTCCAGGCGGCCCGCCCTCGCGGTAATCGTGCGTTCGTCGTAGCCCGCCAC
>DATKFO010000471.1:0-5025 GCA_035544355.1 Thermoanaerobaculia bacterium | reverse complement strand
GGGGATCCTTCGCACCCTCCCACCGCCCGCTCAGGACGACACGATCAGAGCGACCTAACGGGTTCCTCTGACAACCGGCAACCTCTACCGCCCCACCACCCGATTCCGCCCGCTCCGCTTCGCTTCGTACAGCGCTTCGTCCACGTGGCGGAGGAATGAGTCCGTGTGGACGGATGCTCGTTCGGGGATCGTGGCGGACACGCCGATGCTCACGGTTACGCAGTCGTGTGCGCCGGCGGGGTGGGGGATGGCGAGGGCTTCGATGCGTTCGCGCAGGACTTCTGCGATTCGTTGCGCGGCTTCGGTGTCGGTGTCGGGGAGGAGGACTGCGAACTCTTCGCCGCCGTAGCGCGCGACGAGATCGCCGGCGCGTTGCAGGGTGTCGCGCAGGGTTTGGGCGACGCGGCGGAGGCAGTCGTCGCCGGCCTGGTGGCCGCAGGTGTCGTTGTAGTTCTTGAACGAGTCGATGTCGATGAGGAGCAGCGATATCGACATGCGCGAGCGCGCGGCGCGGCGCCATTCGAGGACGAGTGCCTGGTCGAAGTGACGGCGATTCGCGACGCCGGTCAGTCCGTCTTCGGCGGAGATTCGTTCGAGGGTTTCGATTGCGCGCGCGAGATGCGCGTTCGCGGCTTCGAGGTCGAGTGTTTTTTGTTCGAGCTGGGTCGAGGTCTCGGCGAGTTGTTGATTGATCGCAGCGAGATGAATCGCGCCCGCGACTTGCGTCGCGAAGGAATCGAAGGCGAAGACGTTCGCGATCGTGAAGACGTCGGGCGTGCGGCTCTCGACGTTCATCGCGCCGAGGATTTGCGTGCCGAAGCAGATCGGGACGACGAGCTCCGAGGTGACGTGCGGGTTGACGACGTGATACTCGGGATCGCTCCGCACGTCGAGCACGAGCTGCGTTTCGCCGGTACGCAGGCAGCGGCCGACGATGCCTTGCGTGATCGGCCAGCGCTGCTGCGGCTCGACGTCGAGCGCGCCGGCGTTCGCCTTCTGCAGGAACTCGCCGCGCTCGATGTCGTGCATGAGAATCGCGACGAACTCCACGGGGAATCGCGACTGCACGTATTGCACGACGCGCTCGAGCAGGCTGTCGAGGTCCGTCGCCTCGAGTGCGCTGCGCGAGATCTCGCTCATCATCTCCATCAGTTGCGCGCGCTGTTTGAGTTCTTCGTACAGATGCGCGCTCGCGATCGCGCCCGCGATCTGATCCGCGACCGTCATCAGCAGCGGGAGTTGTTCGTGAAACGCAGCTAGCCGCGTGCTCTCGAGATTGAGAATCGCGACGAGCTGTCCTTTGTGCTTCACCGGCACGCAGAGCTCGGAGAGCGCGCCGGGCATCGTCTCGACGTAATTCGGATGCGCGCGCACGTCGTCGATGAGCACCGGACGCTCCGTCGCTGCGACTTCACCGACCACGCCGCTGCCGAGGGCGCGGCCGTAGCCGACGTAGATGCTCGTCGGCACCGCGGTCGTCACCGCCTCGCACTGGAATTCGTGGCGTTCGGCATCGACCGACGCGAGCGAGACGAATTGCCAGTCGAATTTGCTCGCGAGCACGTCGGTGATGCGCTGCAGCATCGGCCGCAGCTCGAGGTCGAGCGTGGCGATGCGCGCGATTTCGTTGAGGATCTCGAGCTGTTTCAGATGCGAGTCACTCGGCGGAACACCGTCGGATCGAGGAATGATCGGGTGGCCCGGCTCGAGGGATTCCATCGGAGACTCACATCGAATCTTACGCGTGAGCCCGTTGTGCGGATTGGGAAGGTGCGTCGGGCGCGGCCACGATCAATTCGACGATGCGATGAAACGCGTTGCGCTCGCGCTCGGCGAAGAGCCGCGTCTGATGAAAGCTCCAGCCGGCGGCGCCGATCACGACCTCGTCGCGAATCAGCGGAATCGCCGCGACGGCCTTGCTCTCGCCCCGCTTCCACACCGGCGCAAGCAGCGGATATTCGGCGGCCGCGAGCTGGATCGATGCGATCCACACCGGCTTCGCGTTGCGCATCGCCGCGCAGATCGGATATTGCGCTTCGATCGACATTGGCCAGTAACTCTCGACGAGTCCCGGCGCGTATCCGAAATGCGTCCATGCGGACGCGATTCCGTTCGCATCGAGGGTCGCAACGAGTCCCGCAGACGCACCCGCAACGATCGACCTTCGGCAAAACTCCTCGGCAAGATCCGCAACGCGCGATGCACCTGCGCTGCGCGCACCGACTGCGGTGAGCACTTCGCTGATGTCGAACGGTTTGCGAATCACCTGCACGCCGGCGAAGTTCGTGCGCACTTCGTCGAGCTGCTTCTCGCTCGCGGACGACAGCACGAGCGTGCGCGCGAGCATCTCCGGCTGCTGCTGCTTCATGTATTTGAGGATGTCGAATCCGGTGATGCCTTCGAGCAACAGATCGAGCAGGACGACGGAATAGGCGGCGTGCTTCATCAGCATCATCGCCTCGCGTCCGCTGCCGACAATGTCGGCTTCGACGCCGGCACGTTTGAGCAGGGCGTCGAGTAGCTTGCGAGTGCCTGCGTCGTTCTCGACGACGAGTGCGAGAGGTTTCACGGCGTGCGTCCAGAATTAGACCTCCTTCAGGATAGCGCGCCGCCGTGAGTCGCACTACGAATTATTTGCCGTCGATGCGCACTTCCACACGCTGCCCGAGCTTCAGCGGCGTCGGCTCCGCGAACGCGATCTTCACGAGCAGCACGCGCGTGTCGATCGGCTTCGACGGATCCTGCGGCTTGAGCCGGCGGCTGACCACGGAATCAGGAATCTCTTCGATCGTGCCGCGCCACGTGCCGTCGACGCCCTCCGCGAGAATCGATGCGGTTGCGCCGAGGCGGACGCGAGCGGTGTCGAACTCATCGATTTCGGCTTCGACGCGCGTTTTTTTGAGATCGGCGATCGTCACGATCGGATCGCCGATGGCAATGCTCTGGCCGGCGTGCGTGTCGCGTGCGATGACGACGCCGTCGATCGGCGCCTTGATGATCGTCTTCGCGAGCACGGCGTCGAGGCGGCGCACTTCGGCGAGCGACGATTGGCGCCGCGCGCGTGCTGCGTCGAGATCGCGCTCTGCTTTTTCCCACGTCTGTTTCGAGCCGACGTTTTCCTGGAAGAGCGTCTTCGCGCGCTCGGTCTCGAGCTCGAACAGGCGGATGTCTGCATCCGCTTCGCCGACGCGCGAGCGTGCTTCCGCGAGTGCGGCGCGCGTGTCGTCGGCGCGCACGATTGCGATCACGTCGCCTTCGCGCACGTGGTCTTTTTCGTTGACCGCGAGTCGCTCGATCGTGCCGGCGACGTCGGTGCCGACGGTGACCTCCGCGCCGGGATAAGCAACGAGCCGTCCCTCGGCCACGATGCTCGCACGCTCCATTTTCTGCGGTGGAGTTGCGGCCGTGGACTTCGTGCCGCGCATCGCGCTCACCTGCGCGACGGTTGCGATGATGAGAAGGATGCCGAGGGAGGGGTAGAGGATGCGTTTCATTTCATGACTCCTACGCTGCGAGCAACCCGTCGTGAATTTTCACGACGCGGTCGGCGATGCTGCGGACTTTGGGATCGTGGGTGACGATGACGAGCGCGCGGTTTTCTTTCTTTGCGAGATCGCGAAACAGCTCGAGCACCTGCGTGCCGACGACGGAATCGAGATTCGCGGTCGGTTCGTCGGCGAGCAGGATCGGCGCGTTGCCGGCGAGCGCACGCGCGATGGCGATGCGCTGCTTTTGTCCGCCGGAGAGATCGCGCGGCAGAAAGTTTTTGCGATCGGCGAGACCGACGGCTTCGATCACGCGCTCGGCTTCGACTTGCGCTTCGCGGCCGCGCACCCCTTTCACGTTGAGCGCGTACTCGACGTTCTCGACAGCGGTGAGCGACGGAAAGAGATTGAACTGCTGGAACACGAAGCCGAGCGAGCGCTTGCGAATCTCCGCGAGCTTCCGCGCATCGACGACTTCGCCATCGATGCGGACCTCTCCTGTCGTCGGCGTGAGGATGCAGCCGAGGATCGAGAGGAATGTCGTCTTGCCCGAGCCGGACGGACCTTCGAGCGACACGATCTCGCCGCGATCGGCGGAGAAATCGATGCCCTTGAGCACCGTGAAGGTCTCGCGCCCTTCGGTGAATTGCTTTTGGATATTTTTCGTCTGCAGGATCATGACTAACCTCGGAACACCAGCGCCGGATCGATCGACGCGACTTTGCGGAACGAGATCATTGCGGCGGACAGACAGAGCACGATCGATCCGACGAATACGATCGCGAAGAACTGCGTCGGGATGATCAGCTTCAGATCGATCTTCGCCATCGCGGGCGCGATTGCGTACGCCATCAGCGCGCCGAGGACGAAGCCGGCGATCGCGGCGATCGTCGCCTGCTTGCCGAGGATCAGATAGATGTCGCGGTTGCCGCCGCCGATCGCCTTCACCGTGCCGAATTCTTTGAGGTGCTCCATCGTCGACGTGTAGAGCGTCTGCGCGACGACGACGATGCCGACAAGGCATCCGAGAAACACGGTGATGTACATGTTCAGGCCGAGGCCTGTTGAATCGATCCAGTACGAGCGCGAGCGCTGCGCCCATTCGGATTTCGTGTAGACGTCGTTGTACGGAAGACGGCGGCGAATCTCTTCTCGGATCTTTACGGCATCGGCGCCGGGCGCGAGCTTCACAAGGATGTACGTCGTGTTGCCGCGCAGCTGACTCTCGCTCACGCTCTGCGCGAGGCGGAAATCCATGAACGTGAGCGGCGTCGTCGTGAACGATTTCGCGTTGACGGTGCGGCCGATGATCTTCAGGCGCCGTCCGAGAATTTCGCGATAGTCGCCGACGCCGAATGCCCCCCAACGTTTTTTCGCGGAGTCATCGAGCACGAAGTACGGACCGCGCCGCAGATCACTCGTGTTTCCTTCGATCACGCCGTGCGGAAAGTTCCACCGCGCGAAGTCCTCGAGCGCATACACCTCGGTACCTTCGACCGCGCCATTCGGCAGGTTCACGTTCATGAACCAGACGATGAGG
>DATKFO010000470.1:0-2502 GCA_035544355.1 Thermoanaerobaculia bacterium | reverse complement strand
GTGGCTTTGCCACCGCACTCCTAGACTTCGCGAACCAAGATACTGAGCGCCGCAATCCCGACTACGCCCGACACGAGCACGCCGATCCCCACCAACGGCATGAGCAGAATCGCCACGGCGTGCGCGGCGGCATAAATCGTCGCGAACGTCCGCGCCCACGCCACCCGGCGCATCAACGCGATCGCGAGAAATAGCGACAACACGATGCCGACGATCAGCCATACAGCGATCACCCTCGGGATGGGACGGCGCAGCACCACCGCGAGGCCGACGCCCTTCACGATCGCGAGGAGCACGAACATCCACGCCGCCCTCTGCATTACGACTGTGCGCTCACGATCGAGAAGTCTTCCGCACGCCAGACGACGACCTGGTTCTTGCCGAGGTTTTTCGCGCGGTACATCGCGGCGTCGGCGCGGCGCAGCAGCTCACTGCGCTCGTGCTCGGACGGCGCGTCGAACTGAGTATCGGGCGCATACGGCGCAATGCCGATCGACGCGGTGAGCACGCCCGCGAGATGCAGCGGCGGCATGCTGAAGCCCCACTCGCGCTCGAGGAACGTCGTCGTCGCGATCGTCTTGCGAATCTCTTCACAGATCGTGCTGCCGTCTTTCAGCGACGTGTTCGGCAGAATCATCACGAACTCGTCGCCGCCGTAACGCGCAACGGTCGCGTCGCCGCGCTGCACGATGCGCTTGAGCAGGAAGCCGACTTCGCGCAGCACCTGGCTGCCCGCGAGATGTCCGTGGCAGTCGTTCACCCACTTGAAGTGATCGAGGTCCATGAAGATCAGCACTGCGTTCGTCTGCGCCTTCCGCGCTTCGGCGAGCGTTTCGGTGAGGCGGATGTGGAACCAGCGATCGTTGTACAGACCGGTGAGATCGTCTTTCTTCGCCAGCTCGTGCGCGCGCTTCGCGTCGAGCGCGTTCTGAATCGTGAAGGACGTGTATCCGGCGAAGATCTCGAGCAGCGTCATGTCGCGCTTCGTGAACGCGTGTCCGTCGACGCGATTGATCAGCTCGAGCACGCCGCACACGTGTTTGCCGATGTAGATCGGCACCGCGACGATCGAGTTCGTTTTGTGTCCGATCTGATGATCGATGTTCGGATAGAAGAACGAGTCCTCTTCGACATTTTCGGAGAGATGCGGTGTGCCGCTTTGGTACACACGTCCGACGATTCCGTTGCGCGCGGAGAGGCGATGCCCAATCAATCCGCGGCTCGCTTCGCCGAACGTCGCGATGAACACGAGCTCGTTGTCGGCGCGGATTGCGACTTTGCGGAACGGGTCGTCGAGCAGAATCGATCCCGATTCCGACGGCACGAACTCGTACGCTTTCTGGAGGATCTGGCGCAGGACGAGATCGAGATCCACTTCCGGTCGCAGCGAGAGCCCGGCCTTGTGCCGTTCGAGAAATCTCTCGAGCTGCGGGATTTCCAGCGAGTGGAACTGAATCATGGAAACTAAAGATTATACGAGGCATGTAGGACGGGCTTCAGCCCGCCCCTTCGAAACGACAGGCTGAAGCCTGTCCTACATTCGTTTGATCGACGCGAGGATGGCGTCGACGAGCTCCTGCGGCGGCTCATCAGAAATGGTGAGTGCCGGCGCGTCGTACGACCCGCGCGCGAGGCGAATCGTCTCTTCGTAGCTCTTCAGATACGCGACGCACGACGTGCAATCTTCGAGATGGCGATCGAATGCCGCGCGCTCCTCCGCCGGCAACTCGCCGGCGAGGTACGCACCGAGAAATTCGAGCACTTCACGACAGGTCATGCGCTCCCTCGAAACTGCGGATCGAGAATACCGCGCAGCGCTTGTCGCGCACGATGAAGCCGGATCTTCACAGCGTTCGGCGTGATGCCGAGCATCTCGGCGGTCTCTTCGGTGGACAGCTCTTCGATGTCGCGCATCAGCAGTACGACGCGATACGTGTCCGGCAGTTTGTCGATCGCGTTGCGCACGATCTCCGTGGTCTCCGCGCGCTCGAGCATCACGTCGGCGGACTCCGTCCACGGCACGCTGCGCTCGAGTTGATGTCCGTCTTCCTTGAAGCGCGGCAGAAAGTCTTCGATGTCTTCTTCGGGATGCCGCCGCTGCGTGCGCAATTTCATCAACGCCGCGTTGATGACGATGCGATGCAGCCACGTCGACAATTGCGCGCCCGCCTCGAATCGTCCGATCGAGCGGAAGACCGCGACGAACGCATCCTGCACGGCATCGCGAGCATCCTCCTCGCTGCGCAGAAACCGCCGCGCCACGCGCAGCATCGGTTGCGTGTGCAGGCGCACGAGTCTCTCGAACGCGCCGGCGTCGCCGCTGCGCAGCCCGGCGATGAGGCCGGGATCGTTGACAGTCGCGGTCATCGTGAGTGCTTCGAACATAGCAGAAACAATGCGTCCGGAGTCTCACGAGAACATCACGGCGGCGTGGAGAAATGGTTGCACCGGTCTCTCTCACATGCAGCAAGTTCCCGGTTCAATAGCACTCCAGGCGCCCGA
>DATKFO010000469.1:0-7171 GCA_035544355.1 Thermoanaerobaculia bacterium | reverse complement strand
CGCTTTCTGATCCGGATCACAAAGCGGTGACTTCGTCGTCACCGCACTCCTAAATCCCCATCGCGAACGTGAGGTTGTATACGTACCTTCCGCGCGCGACGGACAACACGATCGACGAGCGATCGGCGCCGCGGATGAGCTCCTGGTTCAGATCCTTCACCGCGCGCACTTCGGTTCCGTTCACTCCCACCACCACGTCGCCCGACTCGATGCCGATGCTCTCCGCGCGCGAGCCGCGCACGACTTCGTCGACGATCACGCTGCGTGATTGATCGGCGACGCGCAGTCCCGCGACTTCTTCGAGGATGCGCAACCCGAGGCTCGACGGCGGATCAGACGGACGCACTTGCACGTTGCGCGAGGCGCCTTCGCGAGTGATCGTGAGATCGAGCGGCTTATCCGGCGTGAGCGTCGCGGTGACGGTCGAATAGGCTTCGCGTGAATCGACGGCCTGTCCGTTCACGGCGGTGATCACGTCGCCGGCGCGCAGTCCCGCAGTTTGGGCGGGCGATCCGGTGAAGACGCGTGCGATGAGCGCACCTTTCGTCGCGTGAATGTTGAGGCGCTTCGCTTCTTCGGGCGTCACCGTCGCGGTGACGGCGCCGATCCACGCGCTGTGCACCACTCCGTACCGCAGCAGATCCTGGATCACTTTTTTTGCGCGATCCACCGGGATGGCGAAGCCGATGCCCTGCGCCTGCGCGTAGATCGCGACGTTGATGCCGATCACGCGCCCTTCGATGTTCAGCAGCGGCCCGCCGGAGTTACCCGGATTGATCGACGCGTCGGTCTGGATGAAGTCGGTGAACGTGCGTCCCGCTTCTTTCGACGGGACCGAGCGGCCGAGCGCGGAGACGACGCCTGTCGTGACGGTTCCGCTGAGGCCGAACGGATTGCCGACGGCGACGACGGTCTCGCCGATCATGAGATCGCTCGAGATGCCGATCGGCGCGGCGACAAGCTGCTTCGCATCGACGCGCAGCACCGCGAGATCGCTGTCGGGATCGACGCCGATCAGCTTCGCGGCGAGCTGCGTGCCGTCGTTGAAATTCACGGTGATGCTCGATGCGCCTTCGACGACGTGATTGTTCGTGACGATGATGCCGTCCGGCGACCAGACGAATCCCGAGCCGAGGGATTGCGACGTGTACGCGCGCTCGCGCCCGAATCCGAACGGATCGAAAAACGGATCGACTTCGCGGCGGCGGATCGTCGCTTCGGTCTGAATGTTGACGACGGCGGGTAGCACGTCGTGCGCGACGGTGACGACCGGCGTGCGCCGCACGGCGCTGACGGTCGGAGGAATGGTGGGCGGAGCCTGCCGCGGCTTCTGCGGCTCGGCTTGCGATTCCGCAACCGGCTTGCATGCGACCACGATCGCGAGGAGGAGGATGAGGCGGAGCTTGTTCATCGGCGGGGATTCTATTGGGTTGCTACACTTCGCCAAACGTGCACCTCAAAGTGATCTTCAATCCTGCCGCCGGCCGCGGCCGCGCGCTGCGGCACATCGCGCAGGCCGAGGCGTATTTGCACTCGCGCGGCGCGCGGGTCGATTGCGAGGCAAGTTCCAGTCCTAAAGATCTGACGCGGCTCGCGGCCGAAGCGTCACGCGCGGACTACGATCGCGTCGTCGTCTGCGGCGGCGACGGCACGCTGAATCTCGCCATCCGCGATTTCGATCTCGCGCGCGGCACGCTCGGATTGCTGCCGCTCGGATCAGGCGATGACTTCGCGCGAGTCTGCGGGATTCCGCGCGATGTGCGCCGCGCCTGCGACGTCGTCCTCGGCGGCCGCATCCGCGAAGTCGACGTCGCGCTCGCAAACGACATCCGCTACCTCGGCGTCGCCGGACTCGGCTTCGATTCCGAGGTCGCGTCGTACGCGAATGCCAACGCGAAGTTCCTCCGCGGATCGGCGGTGTATCTCTACTCGATCTTCCGCGTGCTGCCGCAATTCACCGCGCGCCTCGTGCGGATCTTCATCGACGGCGCCGAGCGCAGCGAAGCGATCATGTTCGCGGTCGTCGCGAACTCGCGGCAATACGGCGGCGGCATCCGCATCGCGCCCGACGCGCAGATCGACGACGGCGCGCTCGACGCAGTGATCGTGCATCGCACCACGCGCATGCAGCTTCTCAAAACCTTGCCGAAGGCCTACACCGGCGCACACGTGAAAAGCCCGTTCGTCGAAACCTCGCGCAGAAGCGAATATCGCTTCGAGAGCGAAGTAGCGATGGAGGTCTACGCGGACGGCGAGCTCGTGACCACGACGCCCGTGCAGTTCCGAATCGCGGCGGAAAAACTCAAGATCGTCGTGCCGTGATGTGGAGTGCGGCGGTCATGCAGAGCGTCTCAAGATGTGGCACAGACACTCTTGTCTGTGCGCGCCGCGCGGAATGAGCCGATGCACACTGGGCTCCGGCCTCCCGAGTGCGCACAGACAGGAGTGTCTGTGCCACATCTTGAGACGCTCCTTCTGGTTCACCGCGCGGACCTCGAGAGACCGTCTCAAACTACGGTTCGCCGCGCAACTGCGTGAATTCGCAACCTCGCAATCCGAACGCGTTACCCAAAGCGGCGGCATGGCCGCGCGCACTCCACATCAATCCGGAATCAACACGATTCCGCCGGTTTCCGGGCGCGAGGCGGCCGGTGCGACGCCGATGTCGATCGTGCGTGTGAGCATGAGCTCCGGATCGGTTCCGCCGTTTGACTGATAGCCGGCGACGATGTAGCGGTTGCTGCTCGAGAGGTATTGATAGCTGTATTCGTTGCCCCACGGATCTTGCAGCAGCGAGGGCGAGACGAATGCCGGCGCCAGCTCCGCGAGGGTCTGCGGGACGCGGCCGTTGATTTGGTTGTATTTCTCGATCGCCTGGCCGAGCGCCTGGATGCGCTGCAGCGAGATCGCTTTCTTCGCTTCGTTGATCGCCGAGGTGCTGCGCGTGAACGGATGGAGCGCGTTCATCGGGTTGCGCACCGATGTGATCAGCGAAACGAGTGCGAGAACCGCGAGCACGAGCACGAGCGGCAGCGGCACCGGCGTCTCGGCGACTTCCGTTTCATCGACCGGCGTCGATTCCGCGAGCACTGCAGCTGCACTCTGGCCGCGCACTTCTTCGATGAGATCGCGCGTGAGCAGCTCGTACAGCGCCTTGTTCGTGTCGAACTCGGACAAGCGCGAGACCTCGACGATGTCGCCGACGGTCATCGTGCCGTCGACGGTGTCGTAGATCATTTTCTCTTCCTGCGAGATGCGGATCTTGTCGCCGATGCCGCCGCGTTTCTTGCGCGACGACGACACGCTGTCGGGGTCGAAATCGATGTCGTCGACGTCCTCCGCGCCGACGACCACGATCTCCTGGTCGGTCAGCTTCTTGCGAAACACCATGTCGTACGAGCGGACGCGCTTCTCGATGATCGGCCATTCGTCGATCATCCGCGCGCCTTCCATCAGGATCGACTCGGCGGTGATCGGCACGACGTTGTCGCGGTCGTACTCGATGGTCGTTTCCTGCGAGAAGTGGTAGTCGCCGTCCTTCCAGCGAAACAGGCGATAGACGATCTGCAGGATCTGCAGCTGAATCGCGGAGCGCAGCTCGTCGGCGGAAATGATTCCGTAGTGCGTGAGGATGAATCCGAGGCGCTGCAGCGTCTCTTTCTGGATCTCGAGTGCGCGGTTGAGCTGATCCTGCGTCAGCATTCCGGTCTTGATCAGCACCGTGCCGAGGCGATTCTCGAGGCGGCGATTCAGCGAGTCGGCGCCGACGACTTTGCCGTCGAGGAACGTCACCGTCACGGTGTCGTCCTTGCCGCGCAGCGTTAGCACGCCGGTCTTCCTCTGCAGCCCGATGAGCTGGAAGATGTCGGCGAGGCTGAAGTCTTTGAGTGTGCCTTCGAGTGCCATGATCAACCCGCCGTGCGCCGGCGGTAGACCGGAACCGTCATTACGAACCAGAGGATGACCGCGACTGCGATCGCAAGAATGCGCACGACCATGTGCGCGGTGTTGGCGGACGGACCGAGCGCCGGCGCGAGATGCCCGGCCAGAATCGCGGCCACGACGACGAGCGCAAAGAAGAACAATCCGACGACGCCGCTGAACGTGCGCCCTTCGAGCATCTGTCCCGAGCCCGGCAGGAACGTCGCGAAGAGGCGATTGCGCTTGATCATGCCGGAGAGGTGATCGCTCACTTCTTCGAGCTTCTGCCGCTTCGTCTCGAGCGAAACGCCGTCGCGCTTGAGATAGATGTGAATGCATTGCGTGCAATACGTCGCGCTCTCCCGCGCTGATTTGCAGCGATAGCAGAACGTGCGGCCGCATTTGATGCACGCGCCGGCGAATCCTGCTCTGCGCCGCACGTTCCAGATCAGGAACGCGAGCGCGAGCGCGAACAACGCGCCGACCGTGACCGGATTCAGCGCGCTTGCGACTGGATTGAGCAACGCATACGCGCCGAACTGTCCGCGCACGCCGGCGTTGCTCTCCAGCGAATTCGCAACTTTCCAAGCCTCGGAAATCGTCGGCCGGTACATCACGACTTTCTGCAGCGGCGGCACGCGTCGAATGCGCTCGATCGAATCGGAGTCGATCTTGCGCGCCTGCTCGAGCATCTGAATCTGCTCGTCGAATTTGTACAGCTCTCCGCTCGCGACGGAGTTGTTGTAGAACGCGATGGCGAGCTTCGGATCGCGCTGCTGCGCTTCCTGATATTCGTTGATCGCCGCGGCGAGATCGTTGTTGAGGAAGTGCAGATTGCCGAGGTTCACGTGCGCGCCCGCGCTCTGCCGCAGCTCGAGCGAGTGCTTGTAGTGCACGCGCGCATCCTGATCGTTCCCTTCGAACAGATGCAGGTTGCCCATCAGCATTTCGAGCGTCGCGTTGTCGGGCACGACGTTCACGACTTCCTGCAATCGCCGCAGCGCCTCAGGGTGATACGACTCTTCGACGCCGGAGATCGCGGCAAGCATCACCGGTCCGTCGACCGCGGCGACCCAATGCGATGCAAAGTCGAGCGCGATCGGTGAGACTGCGATGAGTAGGCAGAGGATGATGACGATCACGCGCTCGGACTTGTCCGCGTAGCCGAAGAGGATCGCGAACCAATAGAAGACCAGCCACATCGGGCCGAGCCAGAGAAAGATCGGAAGGAACAGCAGCGCGAACGCGAGCACGGTGACTGATCCGCCGCGCAGGCGCGTGCCGAGGAGCTCGCGATAGTCGTGTCCCATCGAGCGGCCGTAGCGGATGAAGAGCGCGATCGCGAAGATCAGCGTGGTGATGACGATCGCGGCGACGGCGAGATAGATGATGTCGGCGCGGCCGAGGACGTTCGTGCGGTAGTTGCTGAACGCGCGGGTAAATCCGCTGAAGACGAGCTTGAGCGCGCGGCCGAAATTGCTCTGGTCCGCGGCGCGATCCGCTTCGCTGAATGCGACTGCGGGTGAGCGCGGATCGAGTTGATTCGCCGTCGTCTCCGCCCACGTCGCGAGCTCGCGATTGCCCTGCTTCGCTGCCTGGCGCGCGAACGATGCGGACGTCGATGAGTACAGCGGAAACGTGCGGATACCGTTGCCGTGTCCCGCGGTGATCAGCGCGTTGTTCGACGTCTTCGCGACGTCGTATTCGCCGAGACGCGCCGCTGACGTCACCTGCGACCAGAGGTCGCGCGGTGACATTTGCGCGCGCACCGCTCCCGCGAATGCGAGGAGCAGGACGAGCGCGATTGCGACGCGTGTCTTCATCAGATGCTCTTGGTGCGCTGCACGTACGCGAGCTTGAGCTCCGAGAGGTGAGTCTCCAGAAAATCCTGCTCGTCGTCCGTCAGATTGCCTTTCGTCTTCTCCTGAAGCAATTGAACGATGTCGATCATCTGCCGCGCGGCACCGGCATCGACCTTCGCCTGCGGCTGATATGGATTGCGAAGCATACCGAGAGACATGTACGCCTGGGCGATCAAAGGCTCGATGAAGTTCGTGAACGGGGTCCCGGGATTGCTCGCGCGATCCTGCATCGAGCGCCGGCGTTCGCGCTCGGTCTTGCGATCTTCCTGCGGTGCCGGCTCGGGCGCCGGTGCCGGTTTTTCCTCCGGCTTCGCCTCGGCCGACGTCACTGGTTTGATGTCGTTGCGGAACTCGTCCTTGATGTCGCCCTCGGGAGTGAAGATCCGGCGATCCGTGACCTTCGACTCCTTGTGCGGTTCTTTGTCGTCCTTCGGCAAGACTGCCTCCACCACCCCGATGTCTTGTGGAATCAGGAGTTTCCGATCTTATCACGCAGATTTCGGGCGAAGAACCCGTCGATCCGCGTCCACGCATCCTGCGCTGCCGTCGCGTTGTAACCCTCTTTATTGTTCGGGTTCATGAACGCATGTCCCGCGCCGTCGTAGACCTTCACGTCGCCGAGCTTCCCGTATTTCGTCAGCGCCGCGCCGAAGGCCTTCACGTCGTCGGGCGGAATGCCGCGATCGTTCGCGCCGAAGTTGCCGAGAATCGGCGCCTTGATTTTCGTGATCGCGTCGGGATCGGTGACGAGACTTCCGTAATTGACCACGCACGCCGCGAGCCGCGGCTCATGCGTTTCGAGCGCGAGTGAATACCCGCCGCCCATGCACCAGCCGATCACGCCGATGTGGTGCGGATCGACGTCCTGCCGCTGCGCGAGATATTCGAAGCCCGCCTTGAGATCGGCGAGCGCGCGATCCTGCGGCAATCCGCGCATCAATTCATGCGCCTCATCGGGATCCTTCGTCGATCGGCCGCGATAGAGATCGACCGCGAGCGCAACGTAGTTGTCTTTCGCAAAACGATCCGTCTGCTCGTGAATCCAATCATCGACACCCCACCACTCCTGAATCACGATGATCGCCGCATGCTTGCCGGGCGTTTTCGGCGAAGAGAGATATCCAACAACGCCATCACCGAACGTGACGCGCATGCCGATCGGTTCCTGGGTTAGAGGTGGTGCGGCCGTCGTCGTCGTGGTGTCGGTTGGCGTAGTGTTCGTCGCCTGCGGAGCTTCCTGCTTCGCGCATGCGACGGCGAGGATGAGAGAGAGTGTGATCAATACTCGTCGCATGAGCGCGAACGATATCAGGCATGGAGTGCGGCGACCATGGCCGCGCGCACTCCACAGAGTAGAAAAACGACGGCTTGTGAAGGACCGAGGGATC
>DATKFO010000468.1:0-3269 GCA_035544355.1 Thermoanaerobaculia bacterium | reverse complement strand
ACGTAGGGCCGCCTCTCCAGGCGGCCCGCCCCCGCGGAAATCGAGCGTTCGTCGCAGTCCGCACCTACGTTCCCCGACGTAGGGCCGCCTCTCCAGGCGGCCCGCCCGCGGGACGTCCGTGATGGAATCAGGGCGATTTCTTCGGCGAGCTCGCGGCGAAGTCGATGCAATAGCGGCGACCGCCGTCGCCGCAATCCCTGGCGACGAACTTCGTGCGCGAGGCGACGATCATTCCGTCGAACGTCGCGGGCTCGAAGTGCCACTTCGTCATCTCCGCGCGCAGCGCGTCGACTTCGGCCGACCACGTTTCGAAGTTGAGGTCGATCACACGCCCGCTGCGATCGACGTCGATCGTGCCGTACAGCGAGATGTCCTTCGCCGGCGTGTGAATCGACGTCGCGCGGCGAACGGGACGCGGCGGTTGCACGCCGCCGAACACACGCCAGAGGCGTCCGTCGTCGATCGCACGTTCGCGCGGGGCGCCGTGCATCTCGCCGCACGTCGTGCCCGTGCGCGGACACGTGAGATAGCGGTGCGCCGCGTTGACCACCGTCGGATTCGCGCAGCGGTGCTCGATGCCGAGGAAACTGCAGACCACGTTGCCGTTCGCGTCGCCGATCAGATCGATCGGATCTGCTGCGTCCTCATTCCAGATGGACCGATGCACACGAAATGGGCGATGCGCGAGAAACGCTTTCACGACGCACTCGTCGGTGAACGCGGGATGATCGCTCGTGCAGTCGATCTCCTGCGCATAGGCAATCGTCGCGAAGACCAGCGCGAACAGCGCGGCGCTAGCTCGCGATCGCCACATCGCGCTCGCGCCGCGCGCGAAGCTCCGTCATGCGCATCAGGATCTCTTCGCCGGTCGCGGGCGCGTGGAGCTTCGGGATCTCGCCGCCGGAAAGGAACGTCAGCGCGTTTTTCACCGCCATCCACACGGAGATTGCGAGCAGCAGCGGCGGCTCGCCAACGGCTTTGCTCGCGCGGATGTTCAGCTGATTCGTGTCGTTGTCGATCCAGTCGACGTTGAAGATCTCGGGCAGGTCCTGAATGTTCGGGATCTTGTACGTCGTCGGTGAATGTGTGAGCAATTCACCGCCGGGCGCGTAACGCAGTTCTTCATTCGTGAGCCATCCGAGGCCTTGGACGAAGGCGCCGGTGATCTGTCCGCGATCGATTCCGGGATTGATCGGGCGGCCGATGTCCATGAGCAGATCGCTGCGCAGCACACGCATCGCGCCGGTAAACCGATCGATCTCGACCTCGGAGATCGAGCAGCCTTTCGTGAAGTAGAGGAACGGCGTGCCGACGCCTTTCTCGGGATCCCAGGCGAGCCCCTCCGTCGCGTAGAAGCCGCGCTCGCCCATCGAGACGCGCTCGAGATAGCACTTCTTGACGAGCGCCGGCCACGCGATGCGTTGATCGCCGGCGCTCGCATGATCGTCGGCGAAGACCACGTTTTCCGGCGCGACGTCCGTGCCCATGGCCGCGACGACGGCCATGCGCGCGCGGATGATGCCGCATGCGTTCGCCGCGGCGCCGCCGTTGAGATCCGCGCCGCTCGATGCCGCGGTCGCCGAGGTGTTGTTGTTCTTCTCTGTCGACGTTGCCATCACGATCACGCGCTCGGCATCGATGCCGAATTCGTCCGCGACGATCTGCTTGATCTTCGTGTTGACGCCCTGGCCCATCTCCGTCGCACCGGTCGAGACCTGCACGCTGCCGTCGAGGTAGATGTTGACGAGCGCGTTGCCCTGGTTGAGGAACTTCGTGTTGAACGAGATGCCGAACTTCACCGCGCTGCATGCGATACCGCGCAGATGCATTTTCGATCGCTCGTTGAATGCGGCGACGTCGCGCACGCGGTTGTCCCAATCGCTACGCTCGCGAATGTCGTGAAAGATGCGCGGCATGGTGTTGTTCGCGATGACCTGTCCGTACGGCGTGGTGTCGCGCTCGCCGATGCCGTAGCAATTGCGCGTGCGCACATCGAGCGGATCCTTGCGCAGGTAGATCGCGATGTCTTCGAGGATGTTCTCGATGTTGATCACGCCCTGCGGTCCGCCGAATCCGCGGAACGCGGTGTTCGGCGGGTAGTTCGTGCGGCAAACCGTGCCGGTGATCTCGACGTTCGCGATGTAGTACGCGTTCTCCGCGTGTGTCATCGCGCGGCCCATCACCGCGGTCGACAGATCGGCGTACGCGCCGCCGTCCGAATAGAAATCGACCTTCAAACCAGTAATCATGCCTTCACTGGTAAAGGCGACTTTCCAGTCGTTCTGGAACGGATGGCGTCCGCCCGTGACCATCATGTCGTCGTCTTTGTTGTAGACGATGCGCGCGGGACGTTTCGTTTTGTGCGCGACGAGCGACGCGATCACCGCCGGATGCGTGGCCTGACACTCTTTCCCGCCGAAGCCGCCGCCCATGCGTTTCGTGACGACGACGACTTTGTTGATCGAGAGTCCCAGAAGATGCGCGATGACGTCCTGCACCTCGGACGGATTTTGCGTCGACGAATGGACAACTAATTGATCAAATTCGCCCGGCACGGCGATCGCGGCCTGCGACTCGAGATAGAAGTGATCCTGTCCGCCGTTGATGAACACGCCTTCGAGCGTGTGCTCGGCCTCGGCGAATGCGCGGGCGAGATCGCCGCGCGCGATGCGGCGCACGGGTCCGAGGAACGATTTCAGGCGCTTCGCGTGATCGATCGTGAACACCGGCTCGAGCGGCTCGATGTCGATCGCGATCGCTTTCTTCGCGTCGCGGATCGCATCGCGCGACTCGGCGGCGATGACGACGATCGGTTGTCCGATGAACGTGACTTCATCTTCGGCGAGCAGGATCTCGTCCTGCAGGATCGGGCCGAAGAGGTTGTGGTGGAGATCGCGATGCGTGTAGAGCGCGACGACGCCGGGCACGTTGCGCGCGGCGTCGAGATCGAGCGAGCGAATGCGCCCGTGCGCGACGCGGCTCCAGTAGAAATCGACGAGCAGCTCATGTTTCAGCGGCGGCATGTCGTCGATGTAGATCGACTCGCCAGTGACGTGGCCGCGCGCGGAGTCGTGCGGGATGTTCGTTCCGACGGAGGGCATAGTTAACTCTAGCCCCGGGCGTAAGCCCGGGGCAACCGGGACGCCGTTGCCAAGGTTGCAAAGCCCGCCGGCTTCATCGGCGGGCGACACCGCTTGCGGTTTGAAATCCCGAGGTGTCGCCCGCCGAAAAAGCCGGCGGGCTTTTTAAGTTTGGCCGCAGCATCCCGA
>DATKFO010000467.1:0-6553 GCA_035544355.1 Thermoanaerobaculia bacterium | reverse complement strand
CAGTCCCCAGCCCTCAGTCCTGCTCATCGTCCGAGGAGGAGAGATGAGCAGCTCACCGAAAAAGAAATTCACGGTGCCATCCATCCGCGCGATGAAGAAAACCTCGCGCATCGGCATGATCACCGCCTACGACTATCCGAGCGCGAAAGTCGCGGATGCTGCAGGTTGCGAGATCATCCTCGTCGGCGACTCTCTCGGCATGGTCGTCCTCGGCTATCCCGACACGCTCTCCGTCACCGTCGACGACATGCTCCACCACACGCGCGCCGCCGCGCGCGGCACGCAGACGGCGCTGCTCGTCGGCGATATGCCGTACCTCTCGTATCATGTGTCGGTCGAGGAGTCCGTGCGCAACGCGGGCCGCTTCATTCAGGCCGGCGCGCATTCGGTGAAGATCGAAGGCGCGAAGCCGTCGCGCATCCGCGTGATCGAAGCGATCCTCGACGCGGAGATCCCGGTGATGGGACACATCGGCCTCACGCCGCAATCGGTCAACGCCCTCGGCGGGTTCAAACTGCAAGGCAAGAACGCGGATGATGCGCGGCGCCTGATGGACGAAGCGATCGCGCTGGAAAACGCGGGATGTTTCTCGATCGTGCTCGAGTGTGTTCCGTCCGAGCTCGCCGCGATGATCACCGAGCGCATTTCGATCCCGACAATCGGCATCGGCGCCGGCCCGCACTGCGACGGACAAGTCCTCGTCTTCCACGACCTTCTCGGCATCTACGACGGCCACAAACCGAAATTCGTGCGCCGCTACGCCGCGATCGCCGCCGACGAGCAGAGCGCGATCGAGCGCTACCTCGCCGACGTGCGCGAAGGCCGCTTCCCCGACGACGCGACGGAGTCGTTCCACATGAGCAGCGACGAAGAGCTGCGGCGGCTGTACGGGGACAACGTGGTGCCTCTGACCAAGGCGAATTGAGTGATCGGTGCTCGGTGATCGCGGAGGCTCTTCGATCACTGATCACCGACCACTGATCACTACGATGCGCGTTACGCACACGATCGACGAAACCCGTCAGGCCATCGACCGCACTCGCAAATCCGGCTTCGTGCCGACGATGGGCTTCCTCCACGAAGGCCACATCTCGCTGATCGATGTCGCGCGCGATGCAGGAGCGGAATTCATCGTTGTCTCGATTTTCGTGAATCCCCTGCAGTTTGGTCCGAACGAGGATTTCGAGCGCTACCCGCGAAATGAGGAACGCGATCGCGAGCTGCTCGAGAACGCCGGCGTCGATCTGCTGTTTCTCCCGTCCGTCGATGTCATGTATCCGAAAGGTGCGACGACGAAGATCTCCGTCGGCGCGGTGTCGATGCCGCTCGAAGGCGAGCGGCGGCCCGGACCCTTCGACGGCGTGGCGACGGTGGTGATGAAACTGTTCGACATCGTGCAGCCCGACGTCGCCGCGTTCGGACGCAAAGACGCGCAGCAGTGCGCGGTCATCGAGCGCATGGTTCACGATCTCGACGTGCCGGTGACGCTCGTGTTCGGCGAGACCGTGCGCGAAGCCGACGGCCTCGCGAAGTCGTCGCGCAACAGCTACCTCTCCGCGGACGACCGTGCGAAGGCGCCGGTGCTGCATCGCGCGTTGCGCGCGGGGCAGGATGCCCTCGCATCGAAGAATGTTTCGAGCGTCGAAGCCGCGATGCGCAACGCGGCGAGCGTCGACGGCGTGGAGATCGACTACCTCGCACTCGTCGATCCGCTCACGTTCGAAGCACCGGTCGATTTCGATCGCGAGCTGCTGTTCGCCGGCGCGGTGAAGGTCGGAAAGACGCGGTTGATCGATAACATACGAGTGCTCCGTGGTCAGTGATCGGTGATCGAAGAGGCTTCCGGTGGCGATACTCCGCCTCGATCACTGACCACCGATCACCGACTACGCTTTTGAGCGCATGCGAAAAGAATCGCTGCTCGCGATCGCGTTTCTCTCCGCGGCGGCGATGTCGCTGCCGCAACTGCTGCGCCTCACGGCGCAGGCGATCTCGCTCGCGCCGCTTTCGCATCCCGAGCGCCGCGAGCGGATCATCGATTTCTATCCGCAGTTTCGCCGCATCGAGCGCGCGATTCCGGAGAACGAACCGGTCGCGGTGATCATCACGACGCCGCGCGAGCTCGCTCGCTGCGTGGCCCTCGCGTCGTACCTGCGGCCGCGCGCGGCACGGCTCTACACGCCGCTGGGGTATCCCACGATTTCTCGGAGCAGCCGCCGAAGACGATTCTCCGCATGGACAGCACGCAGCCGGAGCTGCTGCGCAACGTCACGTACACGGAATTGCGGCGCGAGGAGATCGGCGCGAAGTTCATCGTGCGCGGTGCGATTCCGTCCGCGACGGCGCATCGCGAATTCATCGTACCGTTCGTGGCCGCCGCCGACGGCGCGGGTTTCGATCGCTACACGACCGAAGGCGTGATCGTCGCGGAGAGCGCGGGCGACGTCGATTTCACGCTGTATCCATCGGGCCTAACGAAGCGCTGGCACGTCGACGGTCCGTTTTTTCTCGGCAAGGCGGGCAGCAATCCGCGCAACGAATATCCGCTGCTCGTGCCGATCGACGCCGCGGTGCTGATGGTCTCCGCCAACGACCTCGACGATCGCAACGTGCGCTGGCTCTACGTGATGTTTGCCGCCGCGTTCGCGTTCGAGCTCGCGCGCCGCTACGGCGCGTGGTACGGCGCGCTGCTGCTCGTGCTGCCGCAAATCGCGATCGAAGGCGAAGGCGGTCTGCTCAGCGCATACAGCGACATCCCCCTCGGCGCATTCATCGCCTGCGCATTCTTCGAGCTCATTGACGGCGAGTCGCCGCTGCGCTTCGGCATGTGGACGTCGTTCGCGCTGCTGACGAAAAGCGAAGGACTGCCGCTCACGATGCTGCTGATGCTTGCCGGCGCGTTCGTGTTTCGCCGCCGCGTCGCGCTTGCGTTCACGACGTACGTTCCTGCGCTCATCACGCTGCTCATGTGGCGCGCGCGCATTTCGCTGAGCGACGAAAACGATTTCGCCACGCTGATCTTCGCGCTCCCCGAGCACCTCGCGCGCTTTCTCGCATCCCTCGGCGCGATGGCCGGGCAGTTCATCGCGTTTCGCGACTGGGGCTTGTTCTGGCTCGTCGTGCTCGTCGCCGCGATTCTGCTCGCGCGCCGCCGCGAGTGGCGTCCGCTCGCGCTCGCGGGATTCGTGATCATCCCGATGATGATTCTCTACGCTGCGATTTTCGCGGTGACGGATTGGGACATGAGGGTGCTCACCGGCAATCTCGCGCCGCGCCTGATGACGCACCTCCTCGGACCCGCGTTCGTGCTGCTCGCACGCGTCACGGGTGGCGCGCCGCGCGCGTCCGCAACCTGACGAGCACGCGCACGCCGCGATTGCCGTCGCCGACGTACAACCGTCCATCGGCTGCGATCTCGAGCGTCGATGGCGAACGAAAACGCGCCGCGAGCGCGTTGCCGTTCTGATTGCCGGGGCTCTCGTCGCCGCCCGCGAAGAGCTCGATCTTGTTGCTGCCGGGTTGGATCACGTAGATCGAATGGATGCGGCCGCCGCCGAGGTAGATCGTGCCGTCGGCGGCGCGGGTCATGGCGGAGATGAGCGTGTAGAGACGATCGTCGCGCACGATCTCCGTGCGCGTGCCGTCGGGCGCGACGCGGAAAATCGCGGGATTGTTTTCGTCCCAGTAGTACGCGTTGCCTTCGTCGTCGACGTCGATGCCCATCGGCAACGCGCTCGGAGTTTTGTTCACCGTCGTCACGACGTCGCCCACGATTTTTCGCACGGCGCCGTTGATCGCGTCGGCGACGTAGATTGTGCCGTCGTGACCGACGGCGAGATTGAGTACCGATTGAAATCGCGCGGCGCTGCCGATGCCGTCGGCACTTCCCGGCGAATTCGGCGCGCCCGCGATCGTCGTCACGACGCCGTCGCGTGTCATGCGGCGAATGGTCGTGCCGTCCGCGATGATGAGATCGCCCGACGGCGCGAACGTGAGCGAGCCGACGCCGGAGAACGTTGGCGCGAGCGTCGTCGTCGTGCCGTCGCGCGCGATGCGGCGGATCGCCGTGGTGTCGCCGACGTAGACAAAACCGTCTGCGTCGACCGCGATGTCCGACGTGACGGTGAAGCGCACGTCTGCGCCGATGCCGTCGACTTTGCCGGTTGGCGGCGCAGTTCCGGCGAGAGTATGCACTTCGCCCGCCTGCGACACGATGCGAATCGCGTTGTTGCCGTCTTCGACGAGCACGAGGTTTTCGCCGTCGAGCGCGATGCCGCGAAGCCCGTCGAAGCGCGCGTCGGCACCGGTCGCATCGACGAATCCGAATTTCGAGGAGCCGCCCGCGACGAGTGCCAAGGTGTTGTTCGAAGTTACGCGCTGCACGAGCAGTTCGGAACGATTCGACACGAACAGCGTGCCGTCCGGCGCTGCGACGACGTCGACCGGATAGCCGCTGCGCAGCAGCGTCGTCACGTCGCGCGACGGAGAAATCTTGCGAATCGTCTGGTTGATCTGCTCGGCGACGTAGAGATTGCCGGACGCGTCGATCGTGATTCCTTGCGGCGTGTTGAATCGCGCGGCGGCGCCGTTGCCGTCGGTGCGGCCGAATTGTCCCGCGGTCCCCGCATGCACGAACACATTCCCATCGGGTGTGACGCCGCCGATCGTGTGATTGCCCGCGTTCGTGAAGTAGATCGTGCCGTTGCCCGCGAGCACGAGATCGATCGGATTGCTGAGGCCCGTCGCGATCGTCGTGACGTCGCCATCCGGCGAGATCTTGCGGATCGCGTTGTTGCCGCTGTCGGTGATGAAGAGATTGCACTGCGCATCGGCCACGATGCCGCTCGGCAGATTGAAGCGCGCGCTCGTGCGATCGCCGTTTTCGTAACCGCGCGCGGTGAGCGCCCCCGCGTACGTCGTTACGACGCCTTCGCGCGTCACGCGGCGGATCGCGTGATTGCCGCGATCGGCGACGTAGATCGCATCCGCACACGCCGCCGCGTTCCACGGCCCCGAAAATTTCGCCGCAGCACCGGTGCCGTCCGCATAGCCGCCGCCGGTGCGCGGTCCCGCAAGCCAACGCGTCTCCCAAACCTGAGCGACGGCGGATGTGGCCGCGAAGAAAAGGCAGAGCGCGAGGCGCATGCACTCAGGGTAGCGCCGTGCCGCACGCGCAAGCTGTCACGGAATTGCGGCGCTACCGATGCGTGCGCGCGAAATCGATGAAGCCGCGCTCGACGTCGGTGTCCAGCAGCTTCACCTTCACGCGATCGCCGATGTCGAGCCCTTCCTCGCCGTGCACGAGCTTTCCTTCGATCGGCGGATGGAAGATGCGCACCCATGTGCCCTTCGCCGACGCGCCGGTGACGATGCCATCGAAGCGATCGCCGATGCGATTCTCGAGCAGCGATGCCGCGGCGGACTTGCGCACCTGCCGCTCGACTTTGTTCGCCGCGTCTTCCTGCGCGGTGCAGTGCTGCGCGAGTTGCGCGAGCTCGTCGATCGAATACGGCGACGACTCGTTCGCGAGCGCTGCCTTCAGCAAGCGATGCGTGATGAGGTCGGGATAGCGGCGATTCGGCGCCGTCGAGTGCGAGTAGTCCTTCACCGCGAGGCCGAAGTGTCCGATCGATTCCTCCCCCGGACGCTCCACGATGTACTCGCCCGCGCCCATCGCCTTCACGACCGAGAGCGAGAGATCGGGGAAGCGCACCGGGTCCGCCTTGCGCTGGCGCACGAGAAATTCTTCGAGCGCCTTCGAATCGGGATCGGGAGGAAGGCGATCGCCGCGCTCCTCGGCGATTCTCTCGATGCGATCCCACCGCTCCGGCGAGCGCACGACGCGGCGGATGCTCGGGAAGTTCTTGCTGTCGAGGAAGCGCGCGGTCGCGCCGTTCGCGGCGATCATGAAGTCCTCGATGAGCATGCGCGCGTTGTTGCGCTTCGCCTGGCGCAGATCGACGACGCGGCCGTCCTCGAACACCGCGCGTGCCTCGATCGTTTCGAGATCGAGTGCGCCGTGCTCATGCCGCATCTCGCGCATCGCGTCGGCGATGTGGTCCTGCATGCGCAGCGTTTCGGCGAGACCCTTCACGCTCTTCATGTTTTCCGGTTCGTCCTGTTCGCCGTCGAGCCACGCAGCGACGCGGTCGTACGCGAGCTTCGCCTTGTTGTGCACGCGCGCGCGATAGACGTCGCCTTTGCCGACGACGCCATCGTCGCGCACGGTCATCTCGATCACGACGGAGATGCGTTCCTGGTCTTCGTTGAGCGACGTGAGATCGGTCGACAGCTTTTCGGGCAGCATCGGGAAGATGCGCGCGGCGGTGTAGACCGAGGTGGTGTTTGTGCGGGCGTGGTCATCGATGGGGGTGCCTTTTTTCACGATCGCGTCGACGTCGGCGACCGCGATGTAGATGCGCACGTCGCCGTCTTTCGTCTTCTCGGCGTACGTGAGCTGATCGAGATCGCGCGAGTCGTCGTTGTCGATCGAGCACCACGCGAGATTGCGCATGTCGCGAATCGCGAGCTCATCGTGCTCGCGCGCGGGACC
>DATKFO010000466.1:0-5788 GCA_035544355.1 Thermoanaerobaculia bacterium | reverse complement strand
CGCCGCTCCCACCATTCCGATCGCCGCGAAACGGCCCGGCATCCTGCACGACAGCACGAAGCTCATCCCGCCTCCGTTGGAAAGGCCGTTCGCGTAGATGCGCTTCGGATCGATGTTGTACTCGCCGCGCAACTTGTCGATGAGATCCGCGATGTATTGCGGGTCGCGTTCGCCAGTCATGTTCCAGACGCGCGGCCCCACCGAGTCTCGGCCTGCTGGGTAGACGACGATGAAGCCTTCGCGATCCGCGAGCTCGTTCCAACGCGATAGATCGCGCTGCAACGCCGGCCAGCAGGCCGCGCCGTGCAGACTGATGACGAGTGTCGCGGGCTTCGTGCGATCGAGTTTTTGCGGAACGTGGAGGAGATACTCGCGCCGCTCACCGGACGAAACGATCGCCCCGTTGTTCCGGTTCTTCGCATGGAACGACACCGCCTCGGTGACGGCGAGCACCGCCGGAAGCGTCAGGATCAGCAGCGCGGCCTTCATCGATGTCGATTCCTAGCGACCGCGAGCGGCGCCGCAGCCAGTCGCACGAATGGAACGACGAGGATCGCAACGAGGAGCAGCAAGTAACGGCGGAAGAGTATGGGCGGCAGAATCACGGTCAGCACGACATAGACGGCAAAGACGCAGACATCCCACGCGATCGCTCCGAAAATGAGCTGCGTTCGCGTAAACAATCCGCGCTCGGCGCCGCGCTGCATCACTCGCATGGCCAGCAAGAGCTTGAGCGCGACCAACGCCGCCATCAACCACGGGATCGCGCTCAACGCCACGGCGGTCCGTTGGCGACTGTCGAGAATCCAGCCGAGGGCGAGAAAGCCGATCGTGACCGACGCGAGCGTCGCGAACGCGATTCCTTTCACCGCCCAGTCGCGGCCACTCATCGCGATGTAGAGGCCCTGCACGAGCTGCTTCCACGTCGAGCCGGCGAGGGCAACGAGAATGAGAAGCCCGAGGATGATCGCGCGCGGGCGGCCCAACACACCGTCGACATTGCGAGCAATATTGAGGATCGGCTCCGTCGCATCCGACCACATGAGCGCGACCGGAATCGCGACGATGACAATCACCCACGCCGCGAATGTGCTCAGCAGCGCCGCCTGCCATTTCGCAACGACGAGCGCATGATCTTCGACCGGACGCGTTGCGAGGAAGGGCGTGATTCCATAGGACTCGGAAGCGTTCGAGCTCGATTTGCCGGCGGTCGCCGCGACGAAGATCGCCATGAACGGCGGCACGAGGAGCGACGTGACGACGATCTCCACGACAATCACCGGCGTTTCCCGAAACAGGAAGAGAAGTGAGAGCCCGACCGGCAGCACGATCGCAACGAGGAGTGGCAACGAACGGCCGAATTGGCGCCACTCGAACCAGAGTTGCGCGCGAGCGGCCGACCGGAAATCACGAAGCGCCGCAGAACGACTGAACGCAGGCGCGAATCGTTGCGCCGCGCCCCAATCGGGCACATCGCCCCGTCGCGCGCGGCCGACCGCCGATACCGCTGCGACATACGCGAGGGGCACGAACGGCGCGAGCAGGAGCAACATCGTGCTCTCCCTCGCTTTGGATTCGAGCGCGGTGAAAACCACGATGTCGATCGACAGGAGCAATCCGATCGAGACCACGATGCGCATTCCGCGAAATGGATACGGCATCCAAGTCAACGCCTGTGTCCATGCCAGCAGCGATGACGCGAATAACGCAGGCCAGTATTTCGGTACCTCAAAACCAGGAGGAAAGCTGCACGCGATTCTCATCGCGAACCACAACAGCGTCATCGACCCGCAGCCGTACAGCATCGGCCATCCCGCGAGCGTTGCCGCGGAGACGGGAAGCGTCAACATTCGCGGCGGGTACATCGACTCGCGCGCGGCAAGATCGCCGGAGATGCCGAACGTGAATACCGCGAGCAGATACAAGAAGGTTGCGGCGAGCGGCACAGGAACGAGCAAAGCGAACGTCGTGTCATTGAGCTCGGGATGCGCCTGCGTCGTGAGGACCGCGATCTTGATCGCGCCGAGGATGAGGATCGTCGCGAGCACGGCGATCAGTCCCCAGCGATGACGCTGCCGGAGCTCCCACGCAATCGCAGCCGCCGGAGTACGCATCGCTAACCACCGCCGATACGCTCGACGAAGATCTCGTCGAGCGATGCACCGCCGTGCGCGTCCTTGACCTCTTTCAACGGTGCGCTCACCACGACCTTTCCCTGCCGGATCATTGTCACGTGATCGGCGACCTGCTCGACCTCCTCCAGGAGATGCGAGGAGAACAGCACCGTGCGTCCTTCGTCGGCGATCGTGCGGAGGACGGCGCCCAGGATGTCGCGGCGCACGATGGGGTCGAGGCCGGAGGATGGCTCGTCGAGCACCAGCAGCTCCGGCCGGTATGCGAGTGCGATGACGAGACCGGCGCGCGCCTTCTGTCCCTTCGAGAGCGTCTTGATCTTCGCCCCATGATCGAGCGCGAACATCGTGCGCAACTCGCCGGCATACGCGTCGTCCCAGCCGGGATAGAACGCGCGCGAGTAACGCATCAACTCGTCGACGCGCATCCACGCGGGGAGATCGTTCTCTTCCGACAGATAGCCGATGCGCGAGAGCACGCCGACGGGATCCGCGACCGGATCGCGGCCGAAGACGTGCACGCTCCCCTTCTCGGCCCGCAAGAGCCCGAGAATGTGACGGATCAACGTCGTCTTCCCGGCGCCGTTCGCGCCGACGAGGCCGTACACGCCGCCGCGGGGAATCACGAGGTCGACGGAGGACAGCGCTTCCCGCGCACCGAACCGGCGCGTCAGATCCGAAACCGCGATCACCGGTTCAGCGGCGGTGGAATGTGGCGTGACGGAATGGTACAGCGTCACACCGGCCGCGATAACACGACTGGCCTCGTTTCAGCTCTCCTTGCTGGACTCGCTCGCCGCGTCAAAGCGGAGAAGATCGCCAGGCTGGCACGAGAGCGCCTCGCAGATCGCATCGAGTGTCGAGAAGCGAATCGCGCGCGCCTTTCCGGTCTTGAGGATCGAGAGGTTGGCCAGCGTCATACCGATGCGATCCGCGAGCTCGGTCAGCGTCATCCGCCGGTCGTGAAGCAGGTCGTCGAGCTTGACGGCGATCGCCACGTCACACCGTCCCTTCAAGGTCTTCGCGCATGAGCGCGCCTTCCGCGAACACGCGCGCCAGCAGGAACGTGAGGAGCACCGCTAGCCAGCCGTTGATCGAAAAGCCGGCGTCGAGATGGACCGGATGCGCCGGAGTCGAAACAGCCTTGCCGATCGCGCCGATGACGACACTCAGAATCTGCAGCGCAAACAGCGACCAGGCGATCGTCTGCAAACGAGAGGCGTTCGCGGCGACGAACGGGTCGCCCTCGCGCACCGTGTCAACGATCGCGAGCAGACGCTTGAGGACGAGATAGTTGAGCGGAATCGCGGCGAGACCGAGCACTGCGACCGCGCGCAAGCCCATGACCAGCCGCTCTGCCTCGAGCGAAGGCGAGAGATGGAAAGCGCTCATGATCCATCGCTCGTTCGGGAGGGCGAACAGCAGAACGAGGATCACTCCGGCCATCAGCCAGTTCAGGACGACGAGGATTCGCAGCACGACGTACGCGATCGGCAGCGCGGCAGATGACGAGGCTGGCTTGGACATATTCGATATCTCCTAGATATCGAATATCAATAAGTCATTTATCGTTGATCGTCAAGTTAGGTATCGAAGTTCGATAAGAATGTAACACGGAGCGAACGTCAGAACCTGTACGTGACCCGCGTGTACACGAACCGCCCGTTCATCCCAAATGCCGCGTTGATCGGATACGAGTTCGTGCCTCCGGCACCGGCTTGTTGCGCGAGCACGGTTGTCCCTTCGCGGAACAAACGATTGCGGTCGGGGAAGGTGTCGAAGAGATTTTCCGCGCCGATTGCGAACGTGTACCGACTCCATCGATACGACAGCTCGGCGTCTGCGATCCATTCGGCCGCGTACGTCTGATCGTCGATCGCAGCCAGCGTGAGACTGCAGTACTCGCCGTAGCGGCTTTCGCGCGTCGTGACGTTCCATGCACTTCGATTCCAGCTCTGCAGCAGGCGAATGTTGTCGCGCGGTTGTCCGCACTCGAAGCGGCGGCGCTCCTGGCGATCGAACAGCGTTTCCCCAAATGCCTCGAGCGGACCAGGCGTCGGCTCCACGTGCGTGACTTTCGTCTTGTTGTTGCTGTACGCAGCCGACAGGTCGATGCGGCCGCCGAGGAATGCGCGCTGATGATTCGCGACGAGGTCGTAGCCGTTGGTCTCCGTATCGATCGCGTTCGTGAGGAAGCGAACGCCGCCGACGCCGAACGGCTCGAGGATCGGCTTGATCTTGTCCTGATTGAAGTTGCCCGAGTAGACGATGCGATTGTCGATGTCGATGTGGAAGTAGTCCGCGGTGAGCTCGAGATTCGCTGTCGGCTGCCAGACGAAGCCGGCGCTCAGGTTCTTCGATTTCTCCGGCTCGAGATCGGTGGCGCCGAGTGCGCGCGCGATCGGCGCGTTCACGCGGAACGTTCCGACCTGCACGGCCTCGACGACTCCTTGCGAGTTCGGAATGAAGTTCGTGCTGACCGCCGACCAGAATCCCTGATTGAGCGACGGCGCACGGAAGCCCGTGCTCGCGGAGGCGCGGAAGATCACCTGCTTCGATGGCGAGAAGCGCGCGGTGATCTTGCCGTTCGTCGTGCTGCCGAAGTCGCTGAAGTTTTCGTAGCGCGCGGCGATGCCCATGCGGAACTTCTCGTGGAGATCGCCTTCGAGGTCTGCGTAGACTGCCTTGCTGTTTCGCGAGACGTCGACTTCATTCGAGGGCTGGAAGCCGGGAAACACCTGCGCGCCCGCTGCAGCTCGGCCACCGTTTTGATTCGGCTGACCGCCGTTGATGTACGAATTCGGCTCGCCGGCATGTTGCTCGAACGAATCGCGGCGAAACTCCGCGCCGATCGCAACGTTCAGCGGACCGGCCAGACCGACGTCGTAGCGACGCGACAGATCGAGATTCGCCGTCACTTGTTCGTCGCCGAGGGTGCCGGCATAGAAGCGCGTCTGATTCGGCGGGAGGTTCGGACCGAGCGATGCGTTGAGCGAGTCGGTGACGTAGAACGCGTACTTGTTCCGCCCATACGCGGCGCTCAGATCGTAGTACCACTCCGCGAGTTGTCCGCGGGCGCCGCTCGTCAGCGAGGTATCGGCGACGCGCGGCT
Organism: Thermoanaerobaculia bacterium; assembly: GCA_035544355.1. Classification (GTDB taxonomy): domain Bacteria; phylum Acidobacteriota; class Thermoanaerobaculia; order Gp7-AA8; family Gp7-AA8; genus DATKFO01. The sequence continues at coordinate 544 of DATKFO010000466.1, read as the reverse complement.
CGATCAACGGAAGAAATCCGAGCGGATAAATCTGCCGCCAGTTGTTGGCGTCGATGGCGCGGCGGTAGTTGCCGCCGTGGGATCCGTGGCGAACGCTGTATCCGCCGAAGGCATAGAAAATCTGCTTCCCATCCTCGGTCAGCGGCAGATTGAGATTCGAGAACAGCATCAGGTCGCGCGCGTACGAGTCGCCCCAATGCGTGTTCGGCTGGGCGATGCTGTTCTTTCCGGCGTCGCCGTTCACGAGCTGATCGCGCAGATCGGGATTGGCGCGATTCGTTTCGTAACGCGTGCGATGCTCGCCGGCGACGAAGATCGCGCCGCGCCCGACCGCCCATCCGCCGCTGACCGCGAGATTCAACGTCTCGCCGTCGCTGTGCGTCGTCGATCCGCCTTTGACGTCGACCTTGAGCGGCTCCGGCGATGACTTCATGACGAGATTGATCACGCCCGCGATCGCGTCCGATCCGTACTGTGCGGCCGCGCCGTCGCGCAGGATCTCGATGCTCTCGATCGCCGACGATGGGATGGCGTTGAGGTCGAC
>DATKFO010000465.1:0-6032 GCA_035544355.1 Thermoanaerobaculia bacterium | reverse complement strand
TACGTGCCGCCCTTCATCGCTCGTCTTCTTCCAAGTCGAAGCGAGTCATCCGCCAGACACGACGATGAGTTGTGCCTTTTCGACGAGTTGACCGATCACCGTCCCAACCCTCAACGCGAAGTCCAGAGAGTCGCGGTCATCGAAGTGCACTCGTACGCCGAACGCTCCATCGCCGAAGTTCAGTTCGGTGATGTAGCGAACGGAATTCGGATTGATGTACACCGCGCGTCCGTCGATAGTCGTCAGGTACAGGAACGACAACCCTTCGATGTACATGCGTCTCCTCCGTTGACTTCAGCCGCGCTTTCGCTCGCGCGTGAGCACTTCGATCGCGATTTCCGTGAACGCCTCGGCGATGGCGCTGCGCACCTTCTCAAACGTCCGCTTGCAGATTTCATCCGTGAGCGCATGGTGATTTTCCTGCGCCGCTTCGTCATCCTCCGGCCATGTGAGGAGTCTTGTCGTTGCGCATGCGTCCCATATCGTTCCGCTGTTGCGCGAACTGTCGTACCACTCATCAGCGAAGATCTCGCCGTGACCGCGTCTGATGTTGACGGCAACGCTGATTTTCGGTGGATGCATGCTCACCGCCTCCGCTCGCGATTGAGCACGTCGTTTGCGACACGCACGAACGCCTCAGCGATCGTGTCCTTCACGTCGTAGAAGACGCGCGACGTGATTTCTTCCGTGAGATCGTGGCAGCGGTTCAGTTCCTCATCCGGGTACAACAGGCTCATCTCGTCCGGCCATCGAATGATCCCGGCGTGGTCGCACGCATCGTCGATGTTGCCGCGAAACCACTCCTCCGCGAACAACTCGCCCTGCCAGCGGGCAACGACGGCAACCCCTTCGCCGAGGTCGAACAGTTCGTCCAGATGCACCTGACGGGAGAGGAGACGCGAGCACGCGTCACGGATCGCGAGCATTTTCGGTCGCGTCGGTTCGGCGCGACCATCGCGCAAGTAGAGGAAGTGTCGCCGTGATATCTGCGATTCTCGCGCAAGACGGCCCGCCTCGATTCTGTTCGCGATCCGGAAGGTTTCGAGCAGCGTCACTTTGTGCGTTCCTTAGTCCCGGGACTGTGGATTCGAGTTTAGCCCGGGACGAAGATGAGCGCAACATGCCGCCGCGCAGAACGGGGAAGAACGTGCCGGAAGCAATCAAGTTCGGGAAACGTGTCCGCGAGCTACGGATCGCGCGCGAATGGACTCAGGAACGGCTCGCCGAGGAAGCGGAGTTGAACGCCGTTCAGGTCTCGCATATCGAACGTGGCGCGAACGAACCGAAGCTGACGACGATTCTCCGGCTCGCGAAAGCGCTCGGAATCACGGCGAGCGAGTTGCTCCGGTCGTTCCGGTGAGTTGACCGCGACCGTACAACTGGTACAAAATGTAACAGTAAGATCAGGAGTAAGTTCGCGCGCGATGATGCTGCGTATTCTGTATCAGACGCCCAACGTGCGAGCCATGCTCTGCATCGGCCGCGAGGTAACTCACATGGTTGACTGGGACGAAATTGCGAAGAAGAAGCACGCTGAAATTGAGCGATTGAAATCCGATCAGGAGCGCAAGGAGCGACGTCAACGGGAGTTCAAGGTGCGATTGCCAACGTTCGCCGATGAGCTATTCAACCACGTCGTTGCGGAGGTTGAGAGGAAAAACGCGACGATCGCAGCGCCGGGCGCGCTCATCACGATCCATCGGTCGCCACTACAACTCAGGTGCACAAAAAGCACGTCGCCGAGTGGCGGCCTGGAGATGACGCTTGTTGAACCGTCAGAGCAGACGGCCACGACGACGCTCGGCGTGGAAGTATGGGGAACCGACATTCACACTGATCGGCGATCCGAGCAGAAGTACCAGTTCCTTATCTGGTCGAACTCGGAAGGTCAGGTGTTCGCTCGCCAAACGGAAGGACACGGCATGTCGGGACAGGAACTCAACGCGAAGGACGCCGCCGAGCATCCGCTGAAGACTTTCGCTTGGTTCATTGCTTAGGTCAGCGCGCTACGACTTTGTCGATGCTAGCTGTTGATTGGTAGCGAACAGCATGTCCCGCACGTTCCATACGGTAGTCGCGATACCCGCCGCCATCGCCGGAGTCTTGCCCTTCAGTGACGAGTGCTTGCGGCAAAAGTTGTAGTAGAAGAACGTGAGCGCAATCGCCGCGCGGTGATACTCGATTCGCTTGCTGTACGAATTCGTCAGTCTCGTGAATCGTCGATTGAGCATCCGCACGCTCAGATTGCTGCGCTCGACGTAGCTCGTGCTCATCAACTTTTCGTCCGGCTCGCCGCACACGCGCGACTTAATGACGCCTTTGCAGACTCCGGGCGAGTAGCGAACGTGCGCGGGTTTGTCGGTGGTACCCGGAGTCGAAGCGTACTCTTTGATGACGGTCGCGTAGTCGATGTCGCCCTTGAATGCGATCTCTACCGCCTCGGGATAGACCGCATGGCCGTCCGTCGAAAGTTGAATTCGATTCTTTAGGCGTGACGCTAAGTCTTCCATGAACGGTACGCCCGTCGCGCTAGTACGATCACCGACGCGCCAAGTGATCATGAGCTTGTTCGTCGAATCGAATGCGGTCCAAGTCCATGCATCGCCCCATCCGAAACGCTCGCGAATCTCCGGCGGAAGATCGGCGGGAACTTGCCGCTGCTTCGAAAAAATAAATGACCACACCTCGTCACACTCAACGCGTTTCGTATCGAGCTCGCGAATCCACTGTCGCTGGAACGCCTCGCACGCGGCGCCGACTTCGCGAATGAGCCGCAAGCCGCTGCCCTTGGCGATGCCCGTTAAGCGGCATGCGGCGCGAACGCCCATACCTTCAACGATCGCCCCAAGGAACCTGACTTGCTTCTCGATCGGCAGCCTGTTCATGCGTAACAATTTATGCTTGCTTGCGTGCATTGTCAAGGCCGTTTTGCCTGTATTTAAAAAGAGATACGAATACTCAAATGCAAAACAGACGGGTCGGAGTTTCTTCCGGCCCGTCTGAAATCTTTACATCAGCGGTTAGTGATTGAAGGGCAAGCGGATAGGTCGCGGTCGCGGCCGGATGCACGTGCGATCACGGTGCTTCTTCCGACACTTCCTGCCTGACCCCTTGAAAACGAAGGACTTACAACGTATAGTACTCATCGTCTTAGGTTTCCTTGTCGTATTGATTTCGACCCTGTTGCTGGCGTTCGTAGCGCCGTGCTTCAGGGTCGAGTCGTTTGTGGACCGGCACGAACTTGTACGATCATCGTCGTCACCCTCCTTCTTCGTAATTAGGCTTGCTTGGCTCGGTACGTTCCGGGCGTCGCGCCTTTCTCGACCTCACCATCCGCGAGCATCCTTGATATGGCTGCCTTGGCGGAGTTTGTACGATCTGTCGGCACGTGCGCCCTTTCAGTGATTTGACGTGAAGTCAGTTCGCCCTTGTGCGTACGAAATACCTCACGAATTGCATCGGTGAGCGCGCCGCGCCTGTTCCAGTCGTTACCGTTACCGTTGTTAGCTGCCGCCGCACGAATAGTAGTACGGGCGCGGAGTGCTACTTCTTCCAGCGCGCAGCGGCGGCCTGCGTCGCGATCTCTTTCCGCCGTTCTGGAGTGAGATTCGCGGCGCGCGCGTCGGCGCCCTTCTTCGCGCGGTTGCGCGTGGAGCGCTTCGTTAACTTCTCGCCGGTCACGCGTTCAAGGATGGAGCGGGCGGCGGAAAGGGATTCATCGGCCATCTCTTCCGGCTCTTGCTCACGCGGCGGCTTGCTCACGTCGAGCAATCTAACATCTGCGCCGCGCGGCGTCATCGGATCGATGTTACAACCCTCGGCTCAAAGTGACCCATGACCCGGCAAGGTTGAATCGGGCGTCGGGCCCCCGCGGGGGTTCGGGCGGCTGCAAGCCGCCCCTACTTCTGAAGACTGCGAAGGCCCTGTAGGGGCGGCCTGCGGCCGCCCGAACCCTCGTGGGCGGTGGTGGAAGCCGGTTTTTGCTCGCACTGCACAGGCGGCGCGACGGAATATCGCCGAGTTCGCGGCACGTTTGCGCGCACGGCTGGGCGAACCCGGTTTGACCTCATATGCCCGCCTCACTATACTCACCGCTTTCTTTTCAGAGGGTTAGACTTCATGAAGCGTACTTTTCAGCCGAACAACCGCCGCCGCAAGCGTACTCACGGCTTTCTCGTGCGGATGCGCACGAAGGATGGACAGGCGGTTCTCTCACGCCGTCGCCGTAAGGGCCGCAAGCGTCTCGCGGTCTAGCGATCCACGCGCGCACGACCGTGGAACATCCTCGGTCCGAGGCTCTGTCGAAAGAGAAGAGACTGGCGAAACGACGCGAGTTTCTTCGAGTCTATGAAACGGGCCGCAAGCTCTTTTCCCGCTATTCGGTGCTTTTCGTCGCCCCCAACGGATTGCCGCATTCGCGCATCGGCATCACGGCGACGAAGAAGCTCGGGAAGGCAAACGTTCGCAACCGTCTGAAGCGTTGGACTCGCGAAGTGTACCGGCGGCAGCGCGAGCCGCTCGGACTCGATCCGCGATCGGTCGACGTGGTCATCAATGTCAAGCCGAATGCCGCCCAGGCGTCGTTCCACGACTTCAGCCAGGATCTCGGCCGCGCGTTACAGCGCGTCGTGAACGGCGAACGATGATCATGCGCCGCGTTGCGATTCTTCTTCTGCGCTTCTACAAGCGCTTCATCTCTCCGTTGCTCCCCCCGATGTGCCGTTTCGAGCCGACCTGCTCCGTCTACATGATGCAGGCGATCGAGAAACACGGCATTCTGCGTGGCGTCTGGCTCGGCATGCGCCGGCTCGCCCGCTGTCACCCGTTCAATGCTGGAGGTTGGGACCCAGTCCCGTAACGATGGAAAAACGTCTCTTTCTTGCGATCGCGATCTCGCTTTTGATCCTTGTCGGATGGACCAAGATCGCGCGGATGCTCTGGCCGCAGCAGTTCCCGGAGCAGCCGGACAAGCCGGCCGTGACATCGACGGTCGCGCCGAATCCGAGCACCGTGACGACGACAACAACGACAACGACGGCTGCACCGAAAGCTGCGACGACAACCGCAGCGCCGGTGCCCGCACCCGTCGCGACGAACGTGATTCGTCCCGCCGCGGCGGCGACGCCGAAGTCCGCGGATCGCGTGATCGTCTCGACGATCGACGCGCCTGAATTCGTCGCGAAGTTTTCGAATCGCGGCGCCGAGCTGATCTCGTTCCGTCTGAAAAAGTTCCTCGACAAGAAGGGACAGATGGTCGAGCTCGTGAAAGCGCGCAGCGCGAACCAGACGGATTTCCCCTTCGAGATTCGCACGCAGCCGCAGCATCTCGCGCTGATGAATCTCGCGAACTCCGCGCTCTACGACGTGAGCGATCGCAACGATCGCGGTGTGCGCGTGCTCGAGTATCGCTTCGTTTCGCGCGACGGTTTCTCGGTCACGAAGATCTTCCGCCTGAACGACGAGTTTCTCTTCAAGTTCGCGATCGCGGTTTCGCCCGCGATTCCGTATCGCGTCGACATCGGTCCCGGCATTCGCACGCTCGCGCCGGATGAAATCGACGATCGCATCGTCATCACCGGCAACGCACTCGTCGAGCGCGACGGCAAGCTGAAAGTGTTCCCGCGCGAGAAGGGCGCGAACGTCCAGATCTTCGATTCCTTCAAGTACGTCGGCATCGAAGACAACTACTTTCTCGCGCTCCTGCGTCCGGAACAGGGCGGCGCCGCGATTCTGCAGCGCGCCGAATTTCCGACGGCGAAAGCGGGCGAGAAGCGCAAAGACTTCTTCGCCGCGGTGAACGCAACGCCCGATGGCAAGGTGTCGGGAGATTCGTTCTTCGGCCCGAAGGACGCGAAGGTTCTCGACAAGTACGAGCTCGAGGAGACGCTGCAGTTCGGCTGGCTCGGCATCATCGCGCGCTTCTTCCTCGACGCGCTGCTCTGGATCAACAAATACACGCGCAACTACGGCTTCGCCATCATCGTCCTGACCTTCATCATCAAGGTCTTTCTCTATCCGCTGACGCACAAAAG
>DATKFO010000464.1:0-2460 GCA_035544355.1 Thermoanaerobaculia bacterium | reverse complement strand
CTTTTTCTTTTTACGCGCATGAAGACACTGATCGACGCACTGCAGCAGCGCATCCTCATCATCGACGGCGCGATGGGGACGATGGTGCAGCGCTACCAACTGCAGGAGTCCGATTTTCGCGGCGAGCGCTTTGCGAATCATCCGCGCGATCTCAAAGGCGCCGCTGATGTGCTCTGCCTCACGCGTCCCGAGATCATCGAGGCGATTCATCGCGCTTACCTCGATGCCGGTGCGGACATCATCGAGACGAACACGTTCAACGCGCAGTCGATCTCGTTCGCCGACTACGCGCTCGAGCCGTTCGTGTATGAGATCAACAAAGCCGCCGCGGAAATCGCGCGCCGCGTCGCCGATTCCTTCACCGACACGCCGCGCTTCGTCGCGGGTGCGCTCGGACCGACGAACCGCACCGCATCGCTCTCTCCCGACGTCAACAATCCCGCGTTTCGCGCGGTGTCGTTCGACGAGCTCGTCGATGCCTACTACGAGCAGACTCGCGGACTCGTTGACGGCGGCGTCGACATCCTTCTTCCCGAGACCACGTTCGACACGCTCAATCTCAAAGCCGCGCTCTTCGCGATCGAGAAATTCTTCGCGGACAGCGGCGTCACGTTGCCGGTGATGGCATCGATCACGATCACCGACGCGTCGGGCCGCACGCTGTCGGGGCAAACGGTTGAAGCGTGCTGGAACTCGATCTCGCACGCGCCGCTCCTCAGCGTCGGAATCAACTGCGCCCTCGGCGCACGCGACATGCGCCCGCACATCGAAGAGCTCTCGTCGCTCGCGCCGATTTTCATGACGTGCTATCCGAACGCGGGACTGCCGAATGAGCTCGGCGGCTACGACGAAACGCCGTCGCAGATGGCGGCGATCCTGCGCGACTTCGCAGAGAACGGCTGGCTCAACATGGTCGGCGGCTGCTGCGGCACGACGCCCGATTTCGTGCGCGCGATTCGCGAGGCGGTGAAGGATCTGCCGCCGCGCGTGCCGCAGGCGATCGAGCCGCATTTGCGGTTGTCGGGACTCGAGCCGCTGACGGTGCGGCCTGACTCGAATTTCATCATGGTCGGCGAGCGCACGAACATCACCGGCTCGCCGAAATTCGCGCAGCTCATCAAAGCGGGCGATCTCGACGGCGCGCTCAAAGTCGCGCGGCAGCAGATCGAGGGCGGCGCCAACATCCTCGACGTCAACATGGACGAAGGGATGCTCGACTCGGAAAAAGTCATGTCCGAGTTTCTGCACCTCATCGCGTCCGAGCCCGACATCGCGCGCGTGCCGATCATGGTCGACAGCTCGAAATGGTCGGTCATCGAGTCCGGCCTGAAGTGCCTGCAGGGCAAATCGGTCGTCAACTCGATCTCGCTGAAGGAAGGCGAAGACGTCTTCAAACATCACGCGCAACTCTGCAAGCGCTACGGCGCGGCGGTGATCGTGATGGCGTTCGACGAACGCGGACAGGCGGACACGATCGAGCGCAAGGTCGAGATCTGCTCTCGCGCATACGACATCCTGGTGAACGACGTCGGCTTCGATCCGACCGACATCATCTTCGACGTCAACGTGCTGACGGTCGCCACCGGAATGGAGGAGCACGCGGCGTACGGCGTGAACTTCATCGAAGGCGTGCGCCGGCTGCGCGAAAAATATCCGCTCACGAACGCCTCGGGTGGCATCAGCAACGTCTCGTTCTCGTTCCGCGGCAACAATGTCGAGCGCGAGGCGATGCACGCCGCGTTTCTGTTCCACGCCATCCGCGCAGGACTGACGATGGGCATCGTCAACGCCGGCCAGCTCGGCATCTACGAAGAGATTCCGAAAGACCTGCTCGCGCTCGTCGAAGACGTGCTGCTGAATCGGAGCGCCGAGGCGACGGAGCGGCTGATCACGTTCGCCGAAACGGTGAAAGGGAAGGAAAAGGTCGAGGCGAAAGAAGAGGAGTGGCGCCACGGCACGGTCCAGGAGCGCCTCTCGCACGCACTCGTGAAAGGCATCGTCGACTTCATCGACGCCGACGTCGAAGAAGCGCGCGCGACGTATCCGACCGGACTCTCGATCATCGAAGGCCCGCTGATGGCGGGGATGAACATCGTCGGCGAGCTGTTCGGCGCCGGCAAGATGTTCCTCCCGCAAGTCGTGAAGAGCGCGCGCGTCATGAAGAAGGCCGTCGCGTATCTCCTGCCTTTCATGGAGGCGGAAAAGGCAAAGGCGGGCGATGTGTCTGCCCGCGGAAAGATCCTTCTCGCCACGGTGAAGGGCGACGTTCACGACATCGGGAAGAACATCGTCGGCGTGGTTCTCGGCTGCAACAACTACGAAGTGATCGACCTCGGCGTCATGGTCCCCGCGGAGAAGATTCTGCAGACCGCCAAGGAGACGAGCGCCGACATGATCGGCCTCTCAGGTCTGATCACGCCGTCGCTTGATGAGATGGTTCATGTCGCCAAGGAGACGAGC
>DATKFO010000463.1:0-5585 GCA_035544355.1 Thermoanaerobaculia bacterium | reverse complement strand
GGCAGACCGCATCGCGCACCCGACCTCCGGCACTCGCATCGGCTACGAGAACAACAAGCTCGTCGTTCCTGACGACCCGATCGTCCCCTACATCGAAGGCGACGGCACCGGCCCCGACATCTGGCGCGCCACGCAGTACGTCCTCGACGGAACGGTGGCGAAGGTCTACGGCGGCAAGAAAAAGTTCCACTGGTACGAGGTCTTCTCCGGCGACAAGGCCTTCCAGCAGTTCGGCGAGTATCTGCCGCAGCAGACGCTCGACCACCTCGCGCACTACCGCGTCTCGATCAAGGGACCGCTCTCCACTCCGGTCGGCGGCGGCATCCGCTCGCTGAACGTCACGCTGCGCCAGGTGCTCGATCTCTACGCATGCGTGCGTCCCGTGCGCTACTTCGACGGCGTGCCTTCACCGGTGAAGCATCCCGAGAAGGTCGATATGGTGATCTTCCGCGAGAACACGGAAGACGTATACGCCGGCATCGAATGGCCCGCGGGATCGCAGGGCGCGAACGACGTCGTGCAATTTCTCAACTCGATGGAGCGCCGCTCGGCCGCGCAGATTCGCGAAGGCTCCGCGATCGGCATCAAGCCGATGTCGGAGTTCGGATCGAAGCGCCTCATCCGCAAAGCGATTCAGTTCGCGATCGCAGCGAAGCGCGACTCGGTGACGCTCGTGCACAAGGGCAACATCATGAAATTCACCGAGGGCGCGTTCAAGGACTGGGGATACCAGATTGCTCGCGATGAATTCGGCGACGTGACGACGCCCGAGTCGGAAAGCGCGCCGGGAAAAATCGTGATCAAGGATCGCATCGCCGACTCGATGTTCCAGCAAGTGCTGCTGCGTCCGTCGGAGTACTCGGTCATCGCAACGACGAACCTCAACGGCGACTATCTCTCGGACGCCCTCGCCGCCCAGGTCGGCGGCCTCGGCATCGCACCAGGTTCGAACGAATCGGACGAAGTCGCGATCTTCGAAGCGACACACGGCACCGCACCGAAATACGCGAATCAGGATGTGATCAATCCCGGATCGTTGATCCTGAGCGGCGTGATGATGCTCCGCCACATGGGATGGACCGAAGCGGGTGACGCCATCGAGCACGGCATCGCGAAGACAATTCAGCAGAAGCGCGTGACCTACGACCTCCATCGTCAGATGGAGGGAGCCACAAAGCTGGGCACGTTCGACTTCGCGCGCGCGATCGTCGAGAACGCATAATTTGGAGTGCGGCGATCGCAATCGCCGCTTTCTGTCTGTGTGTGGCACAGACACTCTTGTCTGTGCGCACCGCGCGGGATGAGCCGATGCACACTGGGCTCCGGCCTCCCGAGTGCGCACAGACAGGAGTGTCTGTGCCACATGTTGAGACGGTCTCCTGCGGTCGCCGCCGTCCAAACCTATCCCGGCGGCCAGCCGAAGTTCCGTCCTCCGAGGATGTGGTAGTGGATGTGGAACACGGTCTGGCCCGCGGCTTCGCCGTTGTTGACGACGATGCGGTAGCCGTCGGATTCGAGGTGCAGATTGCGCGCGATCTCCGAGGCGCGCACGAGCGTGAGGCCGACCGTCGCAGCATCGGCCGCGGTCAAATCGTTGAGAGTCGGAATGTGGCGGCGCGGAACGATCAGCACATGCGTCGGCGCCTGCGGATTGATGTCGTGGAACGCGAAGACGTCGTCGTCTTCGTACACCTTCTTCGACGGGATGTCGCCTGCGGCGATGCGACAGAAGAGGCAACGATCGTTAGCGGCCATGCGCGGATAATACGACGGCGCGCGGAATGGCCGCGAGGTCGTTGACGATGGTCTCGACGTCGAATCCATTCGCTTCCGCAAGCGCGCGCACGGCGTCGTCCTGGCCGTAGCCGATCTCGAGCATCACGCGTCCGTTCGGCGCGAGCCGCTCGCGCGATTCGTCGAGGATGCGCTCGATGATCTCGGTGCCTTGCGGACCCGGTGTGAGCGCCATGCGCGGCTCGTGATCGCGCACTTCGGTCGCGAGTCCTTCGTATTCGTCCAGCGGGATGTACGGCGGATTCGACACGATGAGATCGAATACGCCGCGCGTCGATGCAAGCAGATCCGATGCGGCGAGGGCAATGCGCGATTCGAGTCGCGCGCGATTGCACGCTGCGAGTGCGAGCGCGTCGATCGAGAGATCGATGGCCAGCACGCGAAGATCGGGACGCTCGCGCTCCATCGTGATCGCGATGCATCCAGTGCCGGTGCCGATGTCGACGACGCGCGCACCGCGCGGCGCGAAATCGAGCGCGGTCTCGACGAGCACTTCGGTGTCAGGACGCGGAATGAGCGCGCGATCGTCGACGAGAAACTCGCGCGAATAGAACTCCGTGCGGCCGCGGATGTACTGCAACGGCTCACCGCCCCATCGCCGCACGAGCAGCGCCTCGAGCGGCGCGGGATCCATCTCGATCTCGCCGTGCGCGACGACGTACGTGATCGGCTTGCCGAGGAGATCGGCGAGGAGGAGATCGACGTCGCGGGGGCTGTGTCCGCGCTCGAGCGCCTGGTCGCGGTAGCGCTCGCGAAGGTCTTTCAAGAGTGTCATCCTGAGTCGCGTTAGCTTGCCCTGAGCGAAGTCGAAGGGACGAAGGAATCCCCTGCGGAAACACGCTGCTCGCTCCGTCGGCAGGGGATTCTTCGCCGTCTACGCGGCTTCAGAATGACACAGGATCTTCGTTGTCATACGTCAGCGCGAGGAAGGCGTCCTCGAGCGCGATGTCTTTCTTGAGCTCCGCGGTCGTGCCCATCGCGACGATGCGGCCGCGATTGATGATCGCGATGCGATCGCACACTGCTTCCGCCACCGCCATCGTGTGCGTCGTGAGGAACACTGTTTTTCCTTCGTCGGCGAGGCTGCGCATCAGGAGCTTCACCTGCCGCTGCGCGAGCGCGTCGAGTCCGACCATCGGCTCGTCGATGACGAGCACCTTGGGATCGTGCACGAGCGCGGAGACGATCACGAGCTTCTGCTTCATCCCGTGCGAGAGGTTTTCGATGCGCGCGTCGACCCAGTCGTCGATGTCAAAGTAGTGCAGCAGGTGCATCGCGCGCGCTTCGCAGTCGCGCCATTCCTTGCGATAGAGATTGACGACGAACTGCAGGAGCTCGCGGCCGGTGAGCTTTTCGTAGAGATACGGGCGATCGGGCACGTAGCCGATGATCGACTTCGCGCGCACCGAGTCCGCGACGACGTCCGCGCCGCCGACGCGCACGGTTCCGGTCGTCGGCAGCGAGAGGCCGGCAAGCGCGCGGATCGTGGTGGTTTTGCCCGCGCCGTTCGGTCCGAGAAAGCCGAAGATCTCGCCGGGCTCGACCTTGAGGGAGAGGCGATCGACAGCGAGGAAGTCGCCGTATTTCTTTGTGAAATCGATGATTTCGATCACGCGTCGAGAGGGTATCATCCGGCCGCCGTGGACGCCGCTGCAGGGGCGGCGAAAACCCGCGGGCGAGGGAGCCGTACAAGCCCATGGCAGATCGGGACCAGCCTCTCGACGATCGCGGCCTCGTGTCGCGCATTCTCGAAGGCGATCGCGACCGGTTCACGGAACTGGTGAAGCGCTACGAAAAGCGCGTCATCAACTACGTCTACCGGATCACGCATCGATACGAGGAAGCTCACGATCTGACGCAGGAAATCTTCGTGAAGGTCTACCTCGCTCTCGATCGATACGATCCGAAGTACCAGTTTTCGACGTGGTTGTTCCGGATCGCGCAGAACAGCGCCATCGATGCGCTGCGCAAGAAATCGATCGCCGAGGTGCCGATCGCTCGTCAGGGAGACGACGAGGAGAAAAAGGATCGCGAGTTCGCGGACGGCGGCGTCTCGCCGTATCGCGCGCTGAAGAACAAACAGCTCAGCGCCGCGATCGACAAGGCGGTGGAGAAGCTGCCGTCGGATTATCGCGAATTGATCCAGCTTCGACATTTTGCCGAGCTGTCGTACGAAGAAATCGCTACGATGAAGCGGCTCCCGCTCGGCACCGTGAAGAACAAACTCTTTCGCGCGCGCAATTTGCTCAAGGACGCGCTCGAATCTTTCGTGGAACCGTTATGACCCGACCCGATTGCGAGCGGTACCTGCAGGACCCGGAAGCGAACGCCGGGCATCTCGAGACGTGCGCGGAATGCCGCGCGTTTTTCGAGACGCTCGACGCGCCGGTGGAGCATCGTCCGATGACGGTCGATGCGCTGCCGCTCGCGTCGTGGGAAGGCGCGTCGCACCGTCCGTGGAGGCTCGTGATCTCTGCGGCGCTCTCGGTGATCGCGTTCGTGGTGATGTTCTTCACGTTCACCGGCGTTTCGCCGCGCGTGGTCGCGTCGGCGCTGCCGCCGCTCGATGTGCTGCTCGATCTGCCGCAAGTCGCGGGCGGATTCATTCACAACGCGCCGTCGACGTGGCGGCTCGTGATCGCGATTCTGTTTTTCATCGTGAACGCCGTGCTGTATCTGCTGCTGCGCCGCGCGCCGCGGGGGATCGATGCCTAAGATCGAGCGCCTCCTCGTGCCGCTGACGACGATCGCCGCGTTGACAGTCGTGCTGATGCTCGTGATGCCGAATCTCGCGTCGGGCGAAGATCGCAGCGGGCCCGCGAAGATCGCGGACGACGTCTACGTATTCGGCCGCACCGCGACGATCGATCACGCGGTCAAAGGAAACGTGCAGGTCTACAAAGGCAACGTGACCGTGAGCGACGTGATCGACGGCGATCTGATCGTCTTCGGCGGCAGCGTGATTTTCGTCGGCGCGGGACGCGTGACCGGCAACGTGATTCAGGCCGCGAGCAGCGTGAAAGGCGCGGACGGCCGCGTCGGCGGACGCGTCGTGTCGCTCGCATCGATGGAAGGCGCGGCCGCATCGATCACCAAACGCGCGATCGTCGTCTCGCTGCTGCTCGTGTGGCTCGTCGCCGCTGTGATCGTGACGCTGATGAGCGGACGCGAAGTACGCCTCTCCTCGACAGAGATTCGCGCGAGCGCACTCCACTGCTTCGCACTCGGCCTCGTAGCGCTGACGAGCTTCGTGCTGACGGCCATCATGTTCGGCTACCTCGTGCCGTACGTCATCGGCATCCCGCTGCTCGCTGCGCTCGCGGTCTTCGCAATCCTGACGAAAGTGTTCGGCATGATCGCGGTCTTCCACGCAGTCGGCACACTCGTCGCCGGTGCCCGCACTCGCGAACAACTCGCCGCACGCCGCTGGTTCCGCGGCGACCTCGCCATGGTCATCGTCGGCCTCCTCATCCTCGGCATCATCCGCATGATCCCCGGCATCGGCGCGATCGTGTGGGGCGTGGCTAGCGTGTTCGGCGTGGGCGTCTCGCTGGCAACAAAGTTCGGGCGGCGGGAACCGTGGTTCCTACAGTTTAGGAGTGCGGTGGCATAGCCACCGCTCTGCTATCAAAGTCGTCGAAGACCTTCAACGCATCGATCTTCATCCGGCCAACCGTTTGCGCGAAGTTCTGTGGCGCGGTGCGCTCAAACCACGAAGCCGAACACCACGGATACTGCGTCGCCAAGGTCACGAGCCTGTGATGCACCGCGTTCTCGTGCGTGTAGCGCAG
>DATKFO010000462.1:0-2745 GCA_035544355.1 Thermoanaerobaculia bacterium | reverse complement strand
TCTCCGGAAACACATGCGCGAAGTCGACGTTCGGCGTGTTGTGCGACGTGACCCAGAGGTCCGCGTCGATCTGTCCGATCGTGAGCGACGCGTTGTCCATCAGTCCGAGAAACAGACCGACTTGCACGAACACGAGCGTGACCGCAAACGCGACGCCCGAGACCGTGATGAAGAAACGGAGCTTGTCGTGCAGCAGGGATTTCGTTGCGAGATCGACGGCCATGATTACACCTCAGTAGGCAGTGAGCAGTTGGCAGTTGGCAGAGGAGATCCTCATGATTCGTCTCCCATGTCGTTCTTCTGCCCACTGCCGACTGCCAACTGCCCACCGTCGGCACGACCCAGTCCGCCGACCAGCACATCGATCATCAACTGCACGCGCGCTTCTTCCGGCCGCCAGTCGACCCAGTCGTCATTGCATTTCGCGATGTGCAGCGAGATCGCGCCGTGCACGCCGCCCCACACCGTTTGCGCGACGAGGTCGGCGTCGGTGAGCTCGGGGCGAAATCGATTTTCGGCGATGCACTGCGCGACGATCGATTTGAGAAACGCGTATGCGTCTTCTTCGGGATTGCCCTTCTCGATCGCCTTGCCTTCATCGACAGGCGGGTGCGGCGTCATGAACATCAGGCGATAGTGATTCGGGTACTCGAGGCCGAAGTGGAAGTACGCGAGTCCCGTCGCGCGCAGTTTCTCGATCGGATCGGGGACTTCCTGCAGCTTGGTGAACTGGCTCGCGAGTGTGAGGAAGTCGTTCTGGCAGAGCTCGGTGAGGAGCGTTTCCTTGTCGCGGAAGTGAAAGTAGATCGCGGTCGGCGAGTACTCGATTCTCTCCGCGATCCGGCGCATGGTCACCGCCTCATACCCCTCGGCAGCGAACAGCTCGCGCGCGGCATCGAGAATCCGCGTTCGGACTTCGCCTCGCTCGCGGTCTCTTCGTTCTCTCGGTCCCATCTAACTCGCCTCCGTTACTTAACGTTGTTAAGTTAGGTTGCGATGTTAAAGAAGTCAAGGGGGATGGTCAAATAGCCCCGGTTGCGTAAGCCCGGGGCCACTCGGGATGCCGTAGCCAAGCTTGAAAAGCCCGCCGGACTCATCGGCGGGCGACACTTTGGACGCGCCCGGGTGTCGCCCGCCGATAAACCCGGCGGGCTTTGTAATTTTGGCGGCCTCTGCGGGTCATGCCCCGGGCTCACGCACCGGGGCTACAAAAAAAACCGCGCATCGTGTCGATCCGGCGTCGTCCCGTTCGACAAGACAGCAGAAGGAGAAAACGACGATGCGAACCGCAACCAACTATCCGAAGAAAACCAACATGCTGCTCTGGACGCTTCAGGTTTTGCTCGCTGCCCTGTTTCTTTTCGCCGGCGTGATGAAGCTCGTCATGCCGATCGAGGCGATGACGCAGCAGACTCCGCTTCCCGGCGCGTTCCTCCGCTTCATCGGCATCGCGGAAGTGCTCGGCGGACTCGGACTGATCCTGCCCGGCATCACGAAAATTCAGACGCGCCTTACGCCGCTCGCGGCCGCCGGACTCGTGATCATCATGATCGGCGCGACGGTGATGGCGTTCTCCCTCGGCGGCGCGTCGATGGCAGCGATGCCGTTCGTCACGGGATTGATTGCGACGTACATCGCCTACGGCCGGTCACGGGTCGTGCCTCACGGCCCGTGGCCTCCGCCCGTGCAGTCGCGGCGCGCAGCGGAGCCATTCAGCGTCATTCAAAAACGCCGTCGCGCCAGCTTCGAAGCGCTGCTGATCCTCTGATGTCAGTCGGCGAGTTTCTTCATGAGCTCATTCACCTGGTCGTAGACCATGCGGACCGATTGCTCCACATCGAGTGTCGTGTCATCGGGCACGCGCTCGTTGCGGTTGATCATGTCGAGGATCTCGTCCGTGGCGAAGAGAATGTCGGCGAGGCGATCCAGAACTCGTTCCGAAATCGGGAGTTGTATTGCGGTCATCGCGTCGAATTCTTGCGGTTTCACGTTCACTCTTCTTAGGAGTGACTTATCTCCCGAAATCCCTACCCCGAATTTGACGCGAAGTGCTGTTACCGTTCGGTTACGGGAATCACGAGCTTTTCCGCGGTATGCGTCTCGGAGAATTTGACGACTTTCGTATCGACGAGACCGGCACGCTTCCCCGCCGCCATCACGTCCGATTCGCTGATCGTCGCGGCGCCTTTCGGCCGGATGACCCAGATCGCGCCGTTCGCCACGAGCGATTCCCGCAGCGTCGCGAGCTTCGCGAGATCCTCGCGGCGATCGCAGGCGTAGAAGATCACGTCGCTCGCTTTCCGTAATCGTGCAGATACATCAGAAGTACGGTTTTCGAGGTCCGCGACGAACGTACCGTCGAGCTTGCCGACGATCGAGACCTTCTGCTGCGCTTTGACGCCGAGCTTGTCCAGCACGCTCTTCGGATTGCGGATCTTCTCCGCCCACTTCGCCGCGTCCTTCCCGATTTCGGCGCGCAGCTCATGTCCGGACCAGCGCAGCACGAGCGCGTTGCCGTCCGCGACGGCTTCCTTCACGTCGCGGAACGGCACCTTCACCCGGATCGCGCCGCGCACGATCAGCTCCTCGGTCTCGAGCAGCGCCTTCGCCTCGGCGGTCTGCCCGTCGTACGTCACACGGCAAGTCGATTCATTGCCCATGCTTTTTTTTCGGACGGCGGGCTTATAGCCCGCCGATTTTGACTTTCAAACCGGCCAAACCGGCGGACTATAAGTCCGCCGTCCA
>DATKFO010000461.1:0-4463 GCA_035544355.1 Thermoanaerobaculia bacterium | reverse complement strand
TCGTGATGTCCGTCGCGCCCATCTCGGCTGAGGTCCTCGAGGCGTGTATCAATCCGGGCAACGGCGGCATGCGCCTCGTTGGCAGCGGCGTCGATTGCCACAAGAACGAGACGCGCGTGCAGTGGAACGTCGCCGGACCGGCTGGGCCCGCCGGACCTGCGGGACCGGCCGGACCTCCGGGACCTCCGGGCACTGATGCAGCGGGCGGACCGCCGTATCAGTGGGTCTGCACGCCGATCAACTACACGAACGCGGGCAGCACGCAGGCGAGTTTGTTCGTGTTCAACGGAGGCGCGGCGACGGCGAATGTCGCGGTGCACTTCCTCAACAAAGACGGTGCGAATCTCGCGGGCGTTGCGGTGCCGGGCGGCATCATGAATCCGGGCGATCCGACGCCGGTGTTTCCGGGCGAGACCGGCGCGACGACCGTTCCGCTAGCCGCCGGCAACACCCGCATCATCGATTGGGTAACCGCCCTCGGCGTGCCCGCGAACGGCGGCAACATCCCGATCTCGGTGCGCATCCTCTCCGATCAGCCGATCGCCGTCGGGTCGAACATCGTGTTCAGTGGATTCAACGCAACACCGTGCAGCTTCGTGCACAAGTGATTTTCGTTGGGGCGGCGGACTATGCGTCCGCCGTCCCTTGAATGATCGAGTTCCAGCTGTCCTGCAGCGTGGGAAATGCGCCGAGCGGGATTCGCGCGTACAGCGATCGCGTCCTGCGGCTCTGAAGCAACCACGTCTTTCCATTCGGTGATCGCATGCAGAGGATCACATCGCCCGGCGCGGTGAGGATCGTCCGCCCCCAAATGGGTTGATTGATCCGGATCGTTCCGTCGCGTCCGAGGACGATCGACCAATCCCACAGCACCACTTTTTGCGATCAGCGAGACGAGGCCGCCCGCGAGCAGCGTCACGATGAGGAACAGACCGATCGCGGAGCCGAGCGGTTTGCCTCCCTGCACGTCTTCGACGAGGTGCACGAGTCCGAAGAACGCGAGCATCGCGAGCATCATCCCCGCCATCTTGAGAAAGCGCGTGCGCTGAAATGCGGGCTCCGCTTCGAGCACGATCGAGTTACTGGACAGCATGCGTCCTCACCGGAAACGCCGGCCGCTTCGCGGGCACCGGCGGATTTTCTGCGAGCTGTTTCAGCGCGACTTCGATTGCTTTGTCGAGCTGCGGATCGCGGCCCGCGATCACATCCGCGGGCGTCTGTTCGACGTCGATGTCGGGCGGCACGCCTTCGTTCTCGACGCCGTAGCCTTCCTCGCTCCAGAACGCGAGATTCGGCGCGGTGATGAAACCGCCGTCCATGAGATCGGGAAATCCGAGAATGCCGACGAGACCGCCCCAGGTGCGTTTGCCGACGATCGTGCCGACCTTCAAGCGGCGGAACATCCACGGGAGAAGATCGCCGCCCGAGCCCGCGGTCTCGTCGGTGATCATGACCTTTGGTCCCTGAATCGACGCGAGCGGCGTGCGCAGATCGCCGCCGTAGCGCATCGTCCAATGGCTGATGAGCGGGCGCCGCAGGATGTCGATGTAGTAGTCCGCGACCTGGCCGCCGCCGTTGTAGCGCTCGTCGATGATGATCGCGTCGCGATTCGTCTGCGGGAAGAAGTAGCGCTTGAAGTACTCGTGTCCTGCTTCCGCGGTGTTCGGCACGTACACGTACGCAACGCGACCGTTCGTTTTTTCCGTGACGTAGCGGAGATTGCGCTCGACCCAGTCGCGATTGCGCAGCGCCGCTTCGTCGTCGATCGGCACGACTTTCACGTTGCGCGAGCCGGTGCCGTCCGCGTTCGGCCCGATCGTGAGCTCGACGATGCGTCCCGCAGTGCGCTCGAAGCGCGAATACAAATTCTCCGGATAGCGCAGCTCTTTCCCGTCGACCGCGAGCAGATACTCGCCGTCTTTCGCATCGACGCCCGGCTCGGTGAGCGGCGCGCGCAGCTCGGGATTCCAATTCAAACCGCCGTACACCTTCGCGAACCGATAGCGGCCGTTCTCGACTTTGTAATCCGCGCCGAGCAAGCCGCCTTTCACTGCGTCGACTTCGGCGAGCGTGTCGCCGCCGCCGAGGCGGTGGTGGCCGACGGAGAGCTCGCTGCACATCCACTGCATCACGCGATTGAGATCCTGGCGCACCGCAACGTCCGGCAGGAACACTGCGTACTTCGCCTTCATCGCTTTCCAGTCGGCGCCGTGGAAATTCGGATCGTAGAAATAGTCGCGATTGATGCGCCACGCTTCGTCGAAGATCTGCTTCCACTCCGCGAGCGGCTCGACGCGCACCGCGATCTGATCGATCGCGAGCCTGCGCTTCGACGTGTCGATCTTGTCGGCGACGTCGGCGACCGACCACATGTCTTTGACGCGAACCAGCACGCGCTTGCCGTCGCGCGACAGCTCGAAGCCGTCTGCTTTGTCGAGCACCGTTTCGTCTTTGCGCTTCGTGAGATCGAAGCGCTGCACCGACGAAACATCGTCGATCGTCTTCAGATAGAAAAGCTGTCCCGTCTTCGACGCCTGCAGGCTCGAGTAGATCGCGGACGGAACGGGCAGCGCCTGGATGCGCTGGTTGAGGCGATCGAAATCGATGACGACCTTCACCGGCTCCGGCTTCTTGTCGTCCGATTTTTCTTCGGGCTTCGGCGCGGTCTCTTCGTCGCTCTCCTTCGCGAGCGGCGACACGACACCCTTCGGCAGCACGGCGAGATAGATCGCGCGCGACGAGCGCATGTCTTCGTTCGATTGCGAGAACCAGTCGGTGACCGGGCCGGCGTCCGTCGACGCGAAGAAGTAAACGTACTTCCCGTTCGGATCGAAGACGGGCTCGCGCGCGTCGGAGAAGCCATCCGTCAGAGGGAACGACTTCTTCTGTGCGCCCGTTGGATCAGGCGACCAGAGAAGAATCTGCCGGAAATTCGTTGTGGTCACACGCGTGTACGCGAGCCACTTCGAATCGGGCGACCAGTTGTGATCGGGAGTGCCCTCGGGAACGTAGAGCGCATCGTCGCTGATCTTCGTCGATGTGCCCGACGCGACGTCGACGACCCACACTGCGTGCGCGTTGTCGGTGTAGCTGATGTGCGCGCCGTCGGGCGACCATTTCGGATTCTCATAGAAGCCCGCGCCGTCGATCTTGATCTTGCGCGGAACGGCTTTCCCTTCCTGCGCGACGATGCGCAGTTCGTACTCGCCCGTCTCGTCGGTGAAGTACGCGATCGATTTGCCGTCGGGCGACCAGACCGGCGAGCGATCGTTCGCCGCGACCGATTGCGTGAGATTGCGATCGTCGCCTTTCTCCGCGGGCAGCGTGAGGACCTCGCCGCGGAACTCGACCGCCACGCGCATACCGCTCGGCGAGAGCGATCCCCAGCGCATGTACTTCGCGCCTTTCGCGAACCGCGTACGCGTCTCGACGAGATCCGCCGCGACGCCGATTTTCAAGCGCGCCGCGTTGCTGTTCGCGGGATCGAATCGAAACAGCCAGCCGGCTTGCTCGAAGAGAATCTTTCCCGCGCCGGAGCTCGCGCTCATCACCGGAAAGTCGGTGTACGTCGTGTGCTGCGCGACTTTCTTCGTCGCGGGATCGAACGAAAACAAATTGAACTCGCCGTTTCGATCCGAGCGGAAATAGATGCGATCGCCGACCCACATCGGATCGGTGTCGTTGCAGCGTGTCGCCGGCTGTGGGATCTGTTCGGTCGCGTACGTGCCGAGGTCGAAGATCAGCAGGCGCGACGTCGTGCCGCCGCGGTAATGCTTCCACTGACGGAAGCGCTCACCGATCGGCAGATAGACGAGCTTCTTTCCATCGGGCGAGTAGTCGGCCTTGACCGCGTTCGGAATCGGCAGCTTCGTGACCGCGCCGCCGCCGACCGGCACGGTGAAGAGCTGCAGATAGCGATTCGTGTGCACTTCGCGCGGCGACGAAAACAGGATCGACGCGCCGTCCGGCGTGAAGCCAAGAACCGTGTCGACGCCGGGATGCCACGTGAGCCGCTTCGGCACACCGCCGCTGCTCGGCACGACGTAAACGTCGTTGTTGCCTTCGTAGCGTCCGGTGAACGCGATCAGCGAACCATCCGGCGAAAAGTGCGGGCCGTACTCGATGCCCGCGTGCGACGTGAGCCGCCGCACATTCGTGCCGTCGGGATTCGCGACCCAGAGGTCGTTCGCGTACTCGAACGCGATCAACTTCGCCGAGATCGCGGGCCCGGTGAGAAGCCGCGTGTCGTTGATGTCGACGGCGCGGGCGGTGGCGGCGGCGGTGAGGAGGAGGAGAGTGAGGAGCGCGTATCGCTTCATTGCGCGCGAGAGTTTAAATGGTGATCGGTTGTCGGTGATCAGTGATCAGGGAGGCCATGGCAATTCGTGAACCTCCTCGATCACAGATCACCGATCACAAACTACTTCTTCTCCTTGAACACGATGTCGATCGCCAATCCCGCC
>DATKFO010000460.1:0-4587 GCA_035544355.1 Thermoanaerobaculia bacterium | reverse complement strand
CTTGATCATCCCCGAGGGTGGTGAAAATCAGGTGGCGCTCGACGCGATCCTTTCGCGCGTCGAGCACCTGCTGGCCTGAGCGGTTCGCAGTAGGCAGTGCGCAGTTGGCAGAGGACCGGAACGCGAGGCATTTTGCTCTGCCCACTGCCTACTGCCCACTGCCAACCCCACTGCCAACTCACTTCAACTGCCACCACAAAAACGCGAGGCTCTCCGCTTCGTTGTTCACCTGCACGTTCAGCGGCTCGCCGCCGGAGTGTCCGCCGGACACGTGGTAGCGCAGCATGATCGGTGCGTCGCCGCCTTGCGCGCTTTGCATCAGCGCGGTCATCTTGCGTGCGTGCAGCGGTGCGACGCGTGTGTCGGCGTCGCCGGTGATGAAGAGCGTCGCGGGGTACTTCGCGCCTTTCGTTACGTGCTGATACGGCGAGTATGGATAGATCCATTTGAAGTCTTCGGCGCGCTCGGCGTTGCCGTATTCCGGCACCCAGAATCCGGCGACGAGAAATTTGTGGTAGCGGATCATGTCGATCAGCGGATAGCCGCAGATCACGGCGTGTACGAGCTCGGGATGCTGCGTTTCGAGTGCGGTGACGAGCAGGCCGCCGTTGCTGGTGCCCTGGATGCCGAGGTGGCGTGCGGAGGTGTACTGCTCGCGGCTGAGAAACTCGGCTGCTGCCGCGAAGTCGTCGAACACGTTCTGCTTTTTCTCGAGCATCCCGGCGCGATGCCACGTCTCGCCGAACTCGCCGCCGCCGCGGAGGCCTGCGAGCGCGTAGACGCCGCCCTGCTCCGCCCACGCGATCGCGCGCGGACTGAATCCCGGCAACTGACTCTGCGTGAAGCCGCCGTACGCGGTGAGATACGCGGGATGCGATCCGTCGCGTTGCAGTCCTTTCTTGTACATCACGAACATCGGGACGCGCGTGCCGTCCTTCGAGTGGAACCAGACCTGCTCGATCGTGAAGTCGTCCGAGTTCACCGGCGCGGCGACGCGCGCGAACACGCTGCGCTGTTTGTTGGTGACGTTGTATTCGTAAATCGTCGACGGCACGTGGAAGGAGCTGAAGCGGAAGAACGCGGTCGGCGACGACCACTCGCCCTCGATCGCTTCGAGACGCCCGATTGTTTCGAGCTGGATCTCGTCGGTGCGATTGCCGCCGAGGTCGTAGGCGACGACGCGCGGCTTCACGTTTTCGAGATAGCGGACGAAGACGCGTCCGCCTGCGAGCGCGACGTCCTGAATCGCGGCGTTCGGATTCTCCGCGACGATCTCTTTCCAGTTCGACGGATCGTCGAACGACGCGATCATCACGCGCTCGTTCGACGCTTTCCAATTCGTCTCGATCACGAGCGCGTTGTCCGCGAACGACGCCGTCGAGCGCGCGCCGCGATCTTTCGAGACTTCGACGAACGGAGAATCGTTGCGCAGGTCCTTCAGAAAAATGTCGACGTTCGGCGCGGCGGATCCGTGCAGCAGGTGCGCGAGGAGCTGCGATCCATCGTCGGAGAGCGACGTATAGATGAGCTTCTCGCGTCCGTAGCCGTCGCCGAAAAGTTTCGTCTCTTCGCCGCCCGACACTGCGCGGCGAAACACGCGCGGACCTTCTGCGATGACGCGCGTGTAGTACGCGGTGCTGCCGTCGGAGGTCAGCGACACAGAAAAGAATCGCGATGCAGGACGAATCGGCTCGCCGGTCTCGTTCCGCGCGTCGACGTCGAAGAAATGCACTTCGACTTCATCCGCGCCGCCTTCGCGCTGCCAGTACGCGATGCGCTTGCCGTCATCGGAGATGTCGTAGATGCCGACGTTCGTCGTGTGCTTCGGATTGAGCGGCGCGGGATCGATGAGGAGCTGATCGGTGCCGTTCGCGCCTTCGCGCATGTAGATCGCGTAGAGATCCTGACCGGCGCCACGCTTGCGGAAGAAGTAACGCCCCGCATGCACCTCGGGCACTTCAATGGTTTCGATGGCGAGCAGCGACTCGAGTCGCTTCGCGAAGAGCGCTTTCTGGGGGAGATCGCCGAGGATCTTGTCGGTGTAGGCGTTCTGCTGATCGATCCATGCACGGGTGGCGGGCGCGTTCTGATCTTCGAGCCACTGATACGAATCCGTGATCTCCACCCCGTGGAGTGTTTCCGTAACTGGGTGGGTTTCGGTGGCGGGCGGAGGGGGGATCGTGGGCTTCGGGGCGGTGGCGCAGGCGGCGAGCAGAACGGCAAGAACTGTTATTTTGATCGTCTTCAGCATCGAAAACCTCTCGGATCAGCAGGTTACAACAATTCACAACTGTGGCGGAATCGGATGCGCTCAAGCCCGGTTGAAATGCGCTGTTGGACGCGACCGCTGGAAGTCCTAAAATGGCGGCCGGGCCCGTACGTTGAAGCAGACGGGGGGGAGATCGGGGACATGCCTCTCGTACACGTCAAAGAAGACGAGACATTCGAGAATGCGCTGCGCCGCTTCAAACGGAAATGTGAGAAGTCGGGAATCCTCTCCGAGCTGAAGAAGCGCCAGCACTACGAAAAGCCGAGCACCAAGCGGAAACGCAAGGCCATTGCTGCACGCAAGAAAGTGCTTCGCAAACTCGCCGAAGAACGCCGCGCCGGCTACTAACACGCCGCACGGTTCACGAAACACGGCTCGCGAGAAATCGCGGGCCGTGTTTGTTTTGAGAGTTGCTGGTTACTAGTGACTGGTTGCTGGAGTCGCTACCAGCAACCAGTCACCAGCAACCAGTCACCATGAGCACACTCCTCCAGACCATCGAGCTCGATCGCGTTCTCACTTTGATCGCGATGGAGGCGAAGAGCGCGCCCGGCAAATCGGCCGTGCTGCGGCGCCAGCCGCTGCGCACACTCGAAGAATGTGAGCGCGCGCAGGCGGAGCTCGCCGAGATGGTTCGCTTCTTTCATCGCGACGGCTTGCTTCCGCTCGCGGGTCTCGTCGATGTCGCGTTGTTGTTCACGCGCGAGACCGTGCTCGAGCTGGATGAATCGTGGCAGGTCGTGCGCGCCGTGCGCGCGACGCAGACGATTCGCGAAACGTTTCTGCGCGCCGACACCTACCCGCGCCTCTCCATCCTCGCGAAAGCAATCCCCGACCTCGGCGAGATGCTCGCGAAGACGAACAAGTACTTCACGCGCGACGGCAAGCTGCGCGAAGAAGCGTCAACGGAGCTGCGCGCGATTCGCTCGCGCGTGCATGAGAAGCGCAACGCAATCCAGCGCGTGCTCGCCGATGTGATGAACCGCAACGCCGACGCGATTCAGGAGCCGCTCATCGTGCAGCGCGGCGATCGCTACTGCGTCCCCGTGCGCAGCGATCATCGCAACGCCGTCACCGGAATCCTGCACGAGCGCTCCGGCTCCGGCGCGTCGTTCTTCATCGAGCCGATGGCCGCGATCGAGTTGAACAACGATCTCGCCGATCTGCTGATTCAGGAACGCGAAGAGATCGCGCGCATCACGCGCTACATCTCGCAACTGCTCGCCGAATCGCTCGACGACATCACCGCCGCGATCGACATCGCCGGCGAGCTCGATGCGCTGCAGGCGTGCGCGCTGTTCCACGACGCGGTCAAGGCATCGCGTCCGAGCTTCAGCACGAATCGCGAGCTGCACCTTCTCGACGGACGCCATCCGCTGCTCGACGAACGCCTCGCGAGCGCGCGCGAAGATGCGTTCGGCGAAACGCCCACCGATCGCAAAGTCGTGCCGATCACGATTCAACTCGGAACGCCGGCGTCCTCGCCGGCTGGCCTGGCGGCGTCTCGCCGCCACGAGCAAACGGCGGCGCGGGACGCCGCCGGGCCAGCCGCCGAGACGGCAGCGTTCCTCTCATCGCTCGTCGTCAGCGGCCCGAACGCCGGCGGCAAAACCGTCGCGCTGAAAACCGCGGGCCTCCTCGTCGCGATGGGAATGAGCGGTCTCCCCGTCCCCGCCGCCGACGGCACCGTGCTGCCGATCGTCGACTCGCTGTACGTGCTGATCGGCGACGACCAGAGCGTGCTCGAGCATCTGTCGACGTTCTCCGCGTATCTCGTGCGACTGAAGCAAATTCTCGCGCGCGCAACCAATCGATCGCTCGTGTTGTTGGACGAGCTCGGATCCGGAACCGATCCGGAGGAAGGCGCAGCACTCGCTGCAGCAGTCATCGAACATCTGCTCGAAGTCGGCGCGCTCGTCATCGTCACGACGCATCTCTCCGCGCTGAAAAGTTTTGCCGTCAACGACGCGCGCATCGTCAACGCATCGATGGAGTTCGATTCCGCGACGGGACAGCCGTCGTATCGCATGATCACCGGGCTCCCCGGCCGCAGCCGCGCGATCGACGTTGCACAGATGATCGGCCTCCCCGCCTCGATCATCGCCAGCGCCCGCGAACGCCTCGGCGATCGCTACGGCGAAACCGACACGCTGCTCGCGCAACTGCAGCGCCGCATGTCGGAGATCGTCGTGCAGCAGGACGAGCTCGCGAAGCTGCGCACGGATCTCGAATCGGAGCGCCGCGTCATCGCCGAAAAAACCGCGCAGCTCGAAAAAGAACGCGCACGCCTCGGCACGTCCTACCGCGAAGAGCTCGAA
>DATKFO010000459.1:0-3135 GCA_035544355.1 Thermoanaerobaculia bacterium | reverse complement strand
TGAAAACGGAGCGCGGCCGGAGTCCACATCGCCAGCTTCGCCGAGACTTGTTGCGGTGACAGGCGAAAACAGGTCAGGTCGTAGTGCGGCGGCCTGCCCTCTTCCTCAGCCTTCTTCCTCTTCGCCTCGAGCTCTTCTTCCGTGCAGTAGCAGCGATACGCGATGCCGCGCTCGATCAATTCGTTTGCGGCGCGCGCGTAGATCTCGACGCGCTCCGATTGGCGATACGGCACGTGCGGTCCGCCGACGTCGGGACCTTCCCTCCACGCGAGCGCGAGCCAGCGCAGATCGGAGAGCACCATCTCTTCCGACTCGCGCGTCGATCGCGCCTGATCGGTGTCTTCGACGCGGATGATGAATTCGCCGTCGTGATGGCGCGCAAAGAGCCAGTTGAAGATTGCGGTGCGCGCGCCGCCGACGTGGAGGTGGCCGGTGGGCGAAGGTGCGAAGCGAACGCGAACCGTCATCCGGCCACCTGTACGCACACGATCGCCATCGCGCAGATGCCTTCGCTGCGGCCGATGAATCCGAGGTGATCGGTGGTGGTTGCTTTCACATTCACGTGGCCTTCGGGAAGATCGAGCAGGTTCGCGATCGACGCCACCATCGCATCGCGATGCGGCGCGAGCTTCGGCCGCTGCGCGATGATCGTCACGTCGATGTTCGCGATCTCCGCATCCATCTCGTGCAGGATGCGCCGCGCTTCGCGCACGAACACAGTCGAGTCGGCGTTGCGCCAGCGCTCGTCACTCGACGGAAAGTACTGGCCGATGTCGCCCGCGCCGGCGGCGCCGAGGAGCGCGTCGGTGATCGCGTGCAGCACGGCGTCGGCGTCGGAGTGGCCGGAGAGCCCGCCGTTTTCGGCGATACGCACGCCGCCGAGAATCAGCGGACGCGCGTCATCGAACGGATGTACATCGATTCCTTGTCCGACGCGGATCATTTGCGGCTCCATCGCTCCAGCAACGCCTCCGCGATCAGCAGATCTTCGGGACGCGTGATTTTGAAGTTCATCGTATCGCCGGGAACGGCGCGGACGGCATACCCATAACGCGCGGCGAGTCCCGCTTCGTCCGTTCCCTCGGCACCTTCGCGCTCCGCACGCGCGAGCACGTCGCGCAGGATCTCGCTGCGAAAACACTGCGGCGTTTGCGCGGCGAAGAGTTTCGCGCGATCGAGCGTCGATGCGACTGCATCGTTCTCGACGACGTGAATCGTGTCCGCGACCGGAATCACCGGCACCGCTGCACCGGCTTCGCGCGCCGCGTCGAGCAGCTTGTGAAAGGTCTCGATCGTGAAGAACGGTCGCACGGCATCGTGCACCGCAACGATTTCCGCATCATCGATCGCGCGAAGTGCCGCGACCACGGATTGCTGTCGCGTCGCTCCGCCAATGACGTATTGCACGCGATCATCGGCAGTCCTGTGGATCGGCTCAGCAACCGCGACGACGATCTTCTTCGCACTGCCATCGGCGAGAAATCGCTCGATGACGTGCTGCAGGATCGCCTTTCCGCCGAGGAGCTGGAACTGCTTGGGAAGATCTCCGCCGAAGCGTTGGCCGCTGCCGGCCGCGGGGATGATGACGGCGACGCCGGCCACCTACACCGCCATGATGTCCTGCTCTTTGTGCTTCAGGACGCTCGCGACTTCGTCGATGTTCTTGTCGGTGAGTTTCTGGATCTCGTCGATTCCGCGCCTCTCGTCATCCTCGGAGATCTCGTGGCCCTTGAGCATCTTCTTCAGCTTCTCGTTGCCGTCGCGGCGCACCTGGCGGATCGCGGTGCGCGCTTCCTCGGCCATGTGATGCGCGCGTTTCACGAGATCCTTGCGGCGATCCTCGGTCAGTGCGGGAATCGGAATGCGCACGACTTTTCCGTCGCTCGCCGGATTCAGTCCGAGGTCCGAATTGCGGATCGCTCGCTCGATCGCGCCGGCCAGCGATTTGTCCCACGGCTCGGCGACGATGAGCGAAGCCTCCGGCACCTTCAGATTCGCGACCTGCGCGATCGGCGTCGGCGTGCCGTAGTAATCGACGGTGATGCCGTCGAGGATCGCGGCGTTCGCGCGTCCGGTGCGCAACGTTTTGAACTCGCGATGCAGCGCTTCGATCGCGCCATGCATCCGGTGCGTCACGTCTTTGATCACGTCGTTGATCATGCGATTTGCGCTCCTTCCGCGGGATCGTCCGAAACAATCGAGCCGACATGTTCACCGGCGAGGGCCTTGCGGATATTGCCTTTCTCCCGCAGCGAAAAAATATAGATCGGAATCGAGCTGTTGCGCGCGAGATCGATCGCCGCGGCGTCCATCACCTGCAGGCGATCGGCGAGCACGCGCTGATACGTGACGTGCGGCAGCTTCTGCGCGTTCGGATCCTTTTCCGGATCGGCGGTGTAAATGCCGTCGACTTTCGTCGCCTTGAAAATGATGTCGCACTTCAGCTCCGCCGCGCGCAATGCCGCAGCGGAGTCGGTCGTGAAAAACGGATTGCCGGTGCCGGCCGCGCAGATCACGATGCGCCCTTTTTCGAGATGGCGAATCGCGCGGCGGCGAATGAACGGCTCGGCGACTTCCGCCATCGTGATCGCGGACGTCACACGCGTGTTCACGCTGCGACGCTCGAGCGCGTCCTGCAACGCGATCGCGTTGATGACGGTCGCGAGCATTCCCATGTGATCGCCGGCAACGCGATCGATGCCTTCGGTCGCAGCCGTGACGCCGCGAAAGATGTTGCCACCACCGATCACGATTGCGATCTCGACGCCCATCGAATGCACTTCGACAAGCTCGTCGGCGATGTTCGCGAGCGTCTCCGCATCGATGCCCGTGCGGCGTCCGCCCATGAGCGCTTCGCCGGAGAGTTTGAGCAGGATGCGTTTGTACTTCGAGGTCGGCATGGCGCGGCGCACTTTATATCAAATCGATTTCGACGAATTTGCGCGGCTTTCCACGGGGCTCTACGTTTTGTCAGACGTAGGACGAGCTCTTAGCTTGTCCGGTTTCCGCCGCGAGTGTGCCGGGCTCGGTTCGCGCTACGTATGCATGATTTCCGTGGTTGGCGGGCCGCCTGGAGAGGCGGCCCTACGTTTGTCAGACGTAGGACGAGCTCTTAGCTTGTCCGGTTTCCGCCGC
>DATKFO010000458.1:0-4165 GCA_035544355.1 Thermoanaerobaculia bacterium | reverse complement strand
GCAGAGGGAAGGTGGAGCGAAGCTCTCGCCACAGCCGGCGAGTCGTTGTCGACATTCGCCCGTCTCGGAGAGTCCGGTTTGGCTGGGACCGTTGAGGCGCTCATCAGCCAGTCCTACGATTTCCTTGGACAGAGTCATCTTGCCTTGAATCATGGTACGCGTGCGTTGGCGCTGCATGCACGATCTGGTGACTCGAGACGCGCACGTATCACCGTCGGTGGCTTGTCTCGCTCCGCGCTGCGGCACGGTAATTGGGAATCAGCGCGAGTGCTTGTCGGCGTCGAGCGCATTACAGTCAGCGGTTCCCTCTCGCGTGACGACTGCGACATGTTTCTGCGTCTCGCCGCTGCCGAATACCACCTCGGTCACGCCACGGAGTGGCAGCATGCGCTCGTCGACGCGCACAAAGCAGCGTCGAAAGTATCTGACCCATCGATTCGCCGAAAGCTCATCGCCGACACTAAGGCGGTCGCCGGCTCGTTGATGCGACGCCACGAACCGCACCGGGCAATCTCGTACCTTTCGTCCGCCATCGATTTTCAAGAGACTGCCGAGCGGGCTCTCCTGCTGCCTGAGCTCTATTTGCAGCGTGGTCGCGCCAACAGAGATCTTGGCCGATTGGACGATGCTCAAAATGATTTCGAGCGCGGCATTCAGCGCCTGGAGCGGCAGAGGATCCATACTCCCGACGTGAGTCTTCGCGCCGGTATCTTCGACGACGCGGACGAGCTGTTTACAGACGCCGTGTCGCTAGCGCTCTCTCGCCACGACGCCGTCGGCGCTTTCGGATACGTTGAGCGCGGGCGAGCCCGGGCAATGCTCGAGGAAATGTCTTCGAAAGAAGGAGATAAGTCGCTTGCGCGCCCCATTGCAGTCGGCGCGCTGATGCGAGCACTGGCGCCCGGATCACTTCTCGTCGAGTATCAGATCTTGGAGGACGCGATTGCCGTCATCGTCATCGACCATACACGTGTGGAGCTGATCCGTGTACCTAGACGTCGCGAAGTCGTAGAACGCGAAATCCAGTCGTTCATTGACTCTCTGATCGAGTACCGCGATAAAGCGGCCATCGACCCAGCATCTCGAACATTGTACGAATGGCTGCTGAAACCTCTTCAGGCGCAGCTCTCGCGAGCGCGTTCGCTCATCCTAGTGCCTGACGCGAGGTTGCAGCAATTACCCTTTGCGGCTCTGATGAACGGAAGAACCGGCCGATATCTTATCGAAGATCACCTTTTGCTCACCGCTCCTAGTGCGTCGATTTACGCTGGCATGCGCCATTCGATGCCGCGTCGTCCTATCGTGCCTCCTTCGACTGCAGCTCTCTTTGCGAACCCCTTTCTCCGCGGCGGGCCATTCGAAGATTTGTCGCCGCTCCCGGCTTCCGAGGAGGAAGTCATCCGAATCGCTCGCATGTACAGGCGACCTATTGTTATGATCGGCGCCGATGCAACCGTGTCCCGCTTCACTTCTATTGCAGACGCCTGCGACGTCGTCCATTTCGCCGGTCATACATTGATACGCCCCAGCGAGCCGTGGCATTCGGCATTGCTATTTGCGCCTGATGAGAGCGACGGCGGACTTCTCTCCATTCAAAGGATTGCTCGCTTATCGTTCCGGAATACGCGCGTGGTCGTGCTCGCGTCCTGCAGCACGCTTCGTGGCCATACCGCGGGGGTTGAGGGCATTCCGAGTGTCGCGCGCGCATTTCTCGTTGCGGGCGTGCCGGCTGTTGTGGGTACGCTTTGGGATATTGATGACGGCGAGAGCGGTCCGCTTGTGGCAACGCTTCATGCTGGGCTTGCGCGCGGCGCTCCGGCCGCGCATGCGCTTCGGGCAGCGCAAATCGAAGCCTTGAAGAGTCCTGTGGTGGCATTCCGTCATCCCTCGCGTTGGGCAGCATTTGTGCTTCTCAGTTCGGTGAAAGAACCCTTCTTCACGCCGAAGCGTCAACCGACGGATTTTGGTCATCTTCCTGGTCTTTCTTCGCCAGACGGGCAAGCGTACGCGCATCCGCCGCCAAGCTCTGCGATGCACTAGTTTGACTCTGTCAATTGGCAAAGAACGCTTGTCGCGGCGGCTGCGGCAATCGTCGCCATCGCGATCGCCGCCGTGCCGCTGATGTTACGCAGCCGCGCCGATGGCGTGGCGCAACTCGTCGCGTTTGCGCCGCGGGATGAGCGCGTCGTCGAGCCGCGACTCACCGGCGGATTCGCGTACGCGCCGTATCGCGGACCGATGCGTGCGAACGAGACCGCGACGAACGAAGGGCGACTGAGGCTCGGCGGCGCGGCAGGTGAAGCGATCGAGCGCGCAAAACGCGATTCGTCGAGTGAGGCGCAACGCGCCGCCGCGATCGCGCTGGTGTTGATCGATCGTCCGGCCGAGGCGATCGATCGGTTGCAGCGACAGGCGAAACGTTCGCCGAATGATGTGCGCGTCTGGAGCGATCTCGCGGCGGCGTGTTATGTCGCGGCGGTTGATCTTCGCCGTCCGTCGCTGCTGCCGGAAGCGCTCGCCGCTGCCGATCGCGCACTGCGCATCGATCCGCAGTCGCACGAAGCGCTCTTCAACCGCGCGCTGATCCTCGATCGCCTCGGCCGCTGGCGCGATGCGCGAGCCGCGTGGGAGCGATATCTCGCAGTCGATGCGTCGTCGCCGTGGGCGAATGAAGCGCGCCGGCGATTGTCGAGACTACCCGCCATCGCCGCGACAGCGCGGCGTGCGTTCGGAGTTCGCTATTCTGCGGGACGATGAAGAAAGCGCTGGTCGTCCTCGCCGCAATCGCGCTCGTCGTCTGGGTCATCTCGTGGTTCCGGACGCCGGAAGCCGTTGCGACTTCCGGCGCGCAGGAGTGGCCGGGAGGGATGGGGCCGCTCGACTCCGTCGCCGGCCGGTTCCCGCCGCTGCACGCGAACAAGGCTTCCGCGAAGCTGACGGCGCTCGCCAACGCGCTGCCGAAGAACGAAGCCGTCGAAGATTTTGTTGCGCGCGAGATCTCGCGGAACGAGCTCACCATCGGCAAGCCGCCGGCGCTCGCCGATGTCTCTGCGATTCGTGAGTTGTTGCTGCGCGAGCCGATCGTGTGGGAGCGCCACGAGGAGTTTGACCATCCCGAAACGGCGGCGATGCGCGCGGTGCAGATGACGATCGCGAGGGCACTCGTCGCGAGTGCGCTTTCGAAAGCGCGCGCAAACGATCCCGCGGCGTGGGAGGACCTGCATGCTGCGTGGAAACTCGCCCGCTCGCTCGACGCGTATCCGCAGATGATGACGCAGACGGCCGCGTTGTCGATCGCGCGGATGATGAACGCGGTCGCGTGGAAAATGCCGCTGCCCGCGCCGGCGTGGCTCGTCGAGTTGCAGGCGCGCGACAACGTGCGTCCGCTCCTCGAAGCGTTTCAGGATCAGACGGCGTCGTACTGGCAGAGTGGCGCGCAGATGTTTCCGACGAAGTGGCTCGCAACGTCCGTCGAACACGATCGCGGGATCGCTGTGGAGTTGTTCAACGTGACGCAGTGCGATGTGAACGCGCGCGTAAACGAGCACGGACCGGACCTCACCTCCGTCTGGCGCCGCGCGTTCCGTTACCGCGCCGAGCGGGAAGCGACAGCGAACGCGCTTCGCGTCCGCGAGGGGAAGCCGATCGAAACCGCCTCGCGCTGCAGCGACGGTGCGTGGGCATTCGACGGAACGACGCTACGCTTCAGCCCCGAGATCGCGACCGCCGCGCCGGACAGGGCGATGCCGCTGGTGCTGCGGGTCCATCGCGGATCTTGAGCGTGATTTGCGGCCCCAAAGCCGCTTTTTGCGATGGTTGATTCTTGCGAAACCGACGGGCGGAGCCGTCCACGACGCGAATCAATTAAGGGTAGAATTCCATCGTCTCCCCCATGACAACGGTCTTCGTCAGCTATAGCCATGACTCGGCTGAGCACAGCAGTCGTGTGCATCAGTTCGCAGAAGCGCTGCGGAGCCACGGGATCGAGGCGTCCATCGACGTCGACGTCGTTCGCCCGGCGCACGGGTGGCCTCACTGGTGTGAAGAGCAATTGAGACCGGAGAACGCCGACTTCGTTCTGCTGATCTGCACAACGGCGTATTGCGATCGCGTCGAGAACAAGGTGGCGTTCGATGAAGGGCGCGGCGCGTTCTGGGAAGGCAGC
>DATKFO010000457.1:0-7019 GCA_035544355.1 Thermoanaerobaculia bacterium | reverse complement strand
CCGACAGGTTCTTCCGCAATTTTCTCCTTGAGCCACTGATCGAGGAGACTGTCTGTTGAAAGGCCACGCGTTTCTGCAGCCGCCCGCAACTTGGCGGCGACGTCCTTTTCAACCGGAACATAGACCCTGGAGGATTCGATGTGCACATCGAACTCGACGGGATAGGTTTGACCTTCAAAATCGCCAAGGTCATGGGTATCCCAGAACTCGCCGATCTCCCGGTACGAGCTTGCCTTTGAAATCGATGACTTATTTTCGCTCATAGATTCGCCTCTCGGCCTTCGTCATGTCCTGAGTGCCTTCACGCCGGCGAGAGCTGCGGCGCGTTCGCGACGACTGCGAACTCGAGCTTGCGCCGGAGGAACCACCGCTCGAAGTACCAGTAGACCGCGCTGGCGAGCGCGATGGTGAGGAGGATGCTCGCCGCGTAAAGGATCACGTTCGAGCCCGCGTCGCGGTAGGTCGTTCCCGTCAGCCGCGTCTGCACTCCGATCACCGCGTTGATCACGATCTCGTGAAGCATGTAGATCGCGTACGACGTATTGCCGAGGAACAGGAGCGGGCGGTTCTCCAGTCGCAGGAGCGATTTTTTATTCGTCGCGATGTTGACGATGATCACTGCGAACAGGACGGAATGAACCGAGTAATGGAGGATCGGTTTGTTTCGCGTCGTGAGGATCAGATACGCGCTGATCGTGTACGCGGCGATTTGGGTCATCGGATGATAAAGGAAACGAATCAGCCGCTCGCGACGCTGAAAGATCACGACGGCCGCGAGCGCGCCCACGACCATGCACTCCATCCGCGTGAAGTAGAAGTAGTCAATGAAATCGTTCCAAAAACCGAGGTTCTGCAGCCTCGGGCCCATCCAAACGGGGATCTGTTTCGCGAGAATGCAGAACATCGCGATTCCCATTGCGATCGAAACGAAGCGCCTGGTCTTTGCGACGAGCAGTGGCCAGAGCAGATAGAACTGCTCCTCGACACCGATCGACCAGAGCGGCTCCGCATACGGCACGGGCGAAAAGATGCTCAATGCGAGCTGCGGCAGAAAGAACACGTACAACGGAAGCGTCTTCATCGACAGCGTGTATTGCGGGATGTCGAAGAAGTGCAGTCGCGGCAGGACGAAGAACGCCAGCACGACGACGAGAAAATAGAGCGGCCAGATGCGCAGGACGCGCCGCGTATAGAACTTCCCGATCGCGATCGTGCCGGTGGTCTGGCGCTCGACGAGCAACAGGTACGTGATCAGAAATCCGCTGAGCACGAAGAAGAACGTCACCGCGATACGGCCGAGCTCGTAGACAGCGGGATTTTCCGAGAGACTCGCCAGGCCGTGATGGCCTTTCATCAACTCGACGTGACTGACGAGGACGAGCAGCGCCGCAATGAAGCGCAGCCCGTTCAGGCCCGGAAAGTACGTGCTCGCCGCGGACTGCGCCTTCCTTGCCATCGCCGGATCATTCTACTTTGCGCATAGGTGGACCATGGATCGCATCAACTGGATCAATTGCGGATTGATGATCGTCGCGCTGGTGGCAGCGATGATCGCGCCCTTTCATGTCTTTCTCTTCGCCTACGCGATCCTCGGTCCCTTGCACTATCTGACCGAGATATCCTGGCTGCATGATCGCCAGTACTTCGCGCCACGCGCACCGCTGCGCCGCATGTGGCTCGTGATCGTCGTCGCCGCGGCCGCCGCCGTCGGTTTCGGCTACGTGAGCAACGACCTCCTCGCCCGCCCCGTCGCGCCGACATTCGAGATCGGACTCGTCTACCTCGCGCTCGTCGGTGCGGCATTGGCCGTCTTCGTCAAACGCACCGCGAACGGCGTGGCATTGGCGATTGTCGGTGCGCTGCTCATTGTTCCCGCCGCTCAGCATCCGTTCTACGCGATCGTCGCGTACCTGTTGATTACGATCATCCATGTCTTGTTCTTTACAGCGAGTTTCGTCTTGTTCGGCGCATTGAAGAGCCGCAGCCGCAGCGGCCTGATCTCCCTCGGCGTTTTCATTGTGTGCGCCATCGTGCCGTTCGTGATCCAGACGCCGGCCATAGCACCGTCACAGTCGGTTCGCTCCATCTACGCAAGCTTCGAACAATTGAACGACGTCTTGTTGAGCATCTTCACGAATGCATCCGCAATCGCCGTCATGCGCCTGATCGCATTCGCCTACACCTACCACTACCTGAACTGGTTCTCGAAGACGTCGATCATCAAGTGGCACGAAGTGCCGCGCAAACGCGCGATCGGGATTATCGGCGCGTGGATCGGTGGCGTCGCGCTCTACGCGTTCAATTACCGCATCGGATTCGCGGTGTTCTATCTCCTGAGCATCGTTCACGTCATGCTGGAGTTCCCGCTCAATCACCAGACGCTGATGGGGATCGCACGATGCCTGCGGCCGGCCGGAGCGGAGGGCCGGCTCGCAATCGCAACTCTCTCATCGACCAGGGGCCTCGCACACAAACGGAACGCGTAACCATCGACTCACCGGAAGTACGCCCGATCCAGCGCGTGATGACGCCGCACTCCCGGTAGACATTGTCAGCACAAACCTAAACGCAGCGGAACGCCGCTGTCACAGAGCGTGATCGTCGGATCACTCGTCGTGATCGTTCGATCACTCCCGGTGCATTCGCGATCACTTTTGGTGCATTTTTGATCTCTCCTCGTGCTTTCACGATCACTCGAGGTGCATTCGTGATCACTCCCGGTGCATTTACGATCACTCGCCGTGCATTCGCGATCACTCCTCGTGCATTTTTGATCTCTCTTCGTGCATTCGCGATCTCGCTTCGTGTATTTCGGATCTCTCGACGTACTTTTTCAATCCGGTGTCGATCATGGCGGCGCGTGGCCGCTGCACTCCAAATCACCGGAAATACGCCCGATCCAGCGCCCGATACTGCACCGCTTCCGCGACGTGCGAGGAGTCGATCAGCTCCGTGCCCGCGAGATCGGCGATCGTGCGTGCGACTTTCAGGATGCGATCGTGCGCACGCGCGGATAGGCCGAGGCGGTCGATGGCGGCAATGAGGAGGCGGCGTGAGGCTGCGTCGAGCTCGCACCATTTGCGCATGTGGCGCGAGGACATCTCCGCGTTGCATTGAATCAACGTGCGTCGCAGGCGCTCGCGTTGCAGCGCCCGCGCGGACTCGACCCGCGCGCGGATCGCGCTCGAGGATTCGGTCGGTTCGAGCGACGTGATCTCGTCGCTCTTGAGCGCTGCGACTTCGACCTGCATGTCGATGCGGTCGAGCAGCGGGCCGGAGATCTTGGCGAGATAGCGCGCAATCTGATGCGGGGTGCAGATGCAGTCGCGCCGCAGGTCGTTGTAGAAACCGCACGGGCAAGGGTTCATCGCCGCCGCGAGCATGAAGCGCGATGGATACGTCACCGAGCGCGCCGCACGCGCGATCGTCACGAGTCCGTCTTCCATCGGCTGCCGCATCACCTCGAGCGTCTCGCGCCGGAATTCCGCGAGCTCGTCCAGGAACAGCACGCCGTAGTGCGCGAGACTCACTTCGCCGGGACGAATGTGCGCACCGCCGCCCGCGAGCCCCGCCGTCGAGATCGTGTGATGCGGTGCGCGAAACGGACGGCGCGTGAGCAAGCCGCTTCCCGACGGCAACACGCCCGCAACGGAATGAATCTTCGTCGTGACGATCGCTTCGTCGAGCGAGAGCTGCGGCAGAATCGACGCGAGCCGCTTCGCGAGCATGGTCTTCCCCGAGCCCGGTGGTCCGATCATCAGCACGTTGTGACCGCCCGCAGCGGCGACTTCGAGCGCGCGCTTCGCCTGCGCCTGGCCGCGCACATCGCAGAAATCGATTCCGTCCGGCGGCGGCTCGGGCATCGCAACCGAAGTCGCACTCGGAATGAGCGCCTCGGCACGAAGATGCGCGAGCAACGCGACGAGATGCGGCGCGCCGATGACGCGCATCCGCTGCACCGCCGCGGCTTCGTTCGCGTTCGCGGCAGGCACGATCAGCTCGCGGACGTCGCCGTCTTTCGCGAGCGCCGCCGAGATCGACAGCGTTCCGCGAATCGGCGTAAGCGCGGCATCGAGCGAAAGCTCCCCGACGAACACGCGCCCGGCGACATGCGAATCGTTGAGCGCTCCGAGCGCGTGCAGGATTCCGATCGCGATCGGCAGATCGAATCCTGATCCTTCCTTCCGCACGTCTGCCGGCGAGAGGTTGACGACGATGTGGCGTGACGGCAGCGAGAGCCCGCAGTTGTGCAGGGCCGCGCGAACGCGAGGAAGCGACTCGCGAACGACCGTGTCCGGCAGGCCGACGAGCGTGAATCCCGGTTGTGACGCGTACGCGCTGGCGTCAACCTCGATGACAATCCGTACTGCTTCAATTCCGAGTGTCGCGGCACTCCATACTTTCGAGAGCATGGCGCTGTGACCCGCGGAAGTCCCGCGCCGAGGCTACCTCGGAGAGATGAAATCACGCAACCCGTGCCCGAGCCCGTGCCCGCTCCCGCGCCCGGTTTCTAAAAGCCGGGCACGGGAGCGGGCTCGGGCGCGGGCACGGAAGAAGCACGTAAGGAGAACTTGATGCGCGTCACGGTCCCCCACCACACCACCAAACAAAACGCCCGCAGGATCGTCGAGAGCCGGCTCTCGCAACTGCTTGGACAATTCGGGCAACGTGCGGACGAAGTCCACCACGAGTGGAGCGGCGATGTGCTGCGATTTCGGGGAAAGGCGCGTGGGTTGTCGGCCGAGGGGAGCGTCGAGATCACCGACGCTGCGGTGATCATCGACGGAAAGTTGCCGCTGCTCGCGAAGCCGTTCGAGTCGCGCATCCGCCAGGCGATCGAGCGCGAGGCGGAAGCGATGTTCAAAACGGCTTAGTCGACGTGCAGGATTTTCTTCAGCGCGTCGAGATTGGGATCGACGAATAGGCGTCCATCGACTTCGAGCGCGGGATCACTGCCGAGGTGATACGTGTGGGCGGTGAATTGATCAGGCCGCACCAGCTCGTGCTCGACGCGGAACTTCGTCAAAAACCCTGCAACGAGACTCGTCTTTTGCTTCTTAGTGCCGGGGAAGAACCTAACGGTCATCGCTCCCCCTCCCTTCCCATGTGTCCATTCCGTTGTTTTGGAGAAACAAACGGTATGCCTGTTAGATACGCGAGTCAACCGATGTGCGTTTCATCACAGGGTGAAGTCCGGGAGGAGAGGGGGTCGTAAACGCGTATCAGAGGCCGCGTTTGCGGGCGCGGATGTTCCGACGGCTTCCCTTGTTCTTGCCACCGCCGCCGCCGAACCGGTCGTCGCCGCCGCCACCGCCACCACCGTAGCCGCCGCCACCGCCGCCGTGTCCGCCACCGCCGTAGCCGCCGCCACCACCCGGTCCGCCTCCGCCCATGCGCGGGCGGTCTTCGGCGAGATTCACTCGCAGCGCGCGGCCGCCGAGCTCATAACCGTTGAACTGTTCGATCGCCTTCTGCGCCTCTTCGTCCGACTCGAATTCGACGAACGCGAAGCCTCGCGGCCTTCCGGTCCCGCGCTCGGTCGGAAGAAACACGTCGCGCGGTTTCCCGACCTGCGTGAACAACCCCTCGACTTCTTCACGGGTCGTCTTGAAATTCAGATTGCCGACAAAAACCTTGGAAGCCATCCATTCTCCTTCTGCGGTCGCCTCGCGCCACGATACCGGCCTCCAGCCAACTCCGCGGGGCGGAGTTTACCGCATCGCGCGCAATATACTCGTGTCGAGTGGCCTTCGTCCGTCTCGTCCTGAAGAACGCGTTACGAAATCGTCGCCGAACGCTGTTGACGGCGATCAGCGTCGCGGTATCGCTCTTCCTGCTGACGAGCCTGCGCACGTTCGTCGACGAGCTGCAGGGCGACTCGCTGATGTCGAAGCAATCGGGAAGCCGTCTCATCACGCGCAGCGCGGTCTCGCTGCAGATGCCGCTGCCGATCGCGTACAAACAGCGCATCGCGCAGATGGACGGCGCGTGGATCGTCAGCGAATACCAGTGGATCCCCTGCTACTACAAACAGCCGCGCGAGCCGATGGTCGTCGTCGCCGTCGATCCGCGCTTCATCGGCGGCGATCCCGAGTACTACACGAAGCCCGCGGAGATCACGGCGTTTCAGGCCGATCGCGCGGGTGCACTCGTACCGCAGAAGATGATGGATCGTTTCGGCTGGCGCGTCGGCGAGCGCATCCGCTTCGTCGGAACGATCTTTCCGTACGATCTCGATCTCACGATTCGCGGCACATACACCGGCCCCGCGCAGAACGTGCCGTTCTGTCACTTCGCGTACTTCAACGAAGCGACGCGCCGCACGCTGCCGAGCCGCGCCGACAAGTCGATGGGCTACCTGATCCTCGCCCGATCGCCGAGTGATGCAACGCGCCTCGCCGCCGCGATCGATCGCGAGTTCGAAAACGCCGAAGCCCCAACCCGAACCGAATCGGAAAAGAACTTCGTCCTCGGATTCACCTCGATGCTCGGCAACGTGAAGCTCTTCATCTCCGCGATCGCCGCCGCCGTCATCTTCGCGATCGTGCTCGTCACGACGAACACGATGTCGATGGCCGTGCGCGAACGGACGCACGAGATCGCAGTGCTCAAAACGCTCGGATTCCGTCCGCGCCAGGTGCTGCTGCTCATCGTCGGCGAGTCGCTGCTCATCTCCACCGTAGGCGGAGCGTTCGGCGTCACCTCGTGCCTCGCCGTCTTCACGTGGTTCGATGTTTACAAGATGACAAACGGCATCGTGCAGCACTTCACCATCAGCCACACGACGCTCGCCGGCGGCGTGCTCCTCGCACTCGCGATGGGCATCGTGAGCTCGGTGATTCCAGCGTGGCGCGGCGCGATGCGTCCGATCGCGGCGAGTTTGCGGGAGGTGGGGTGAGAAATTGAGAATTGAAGAATTGAAAATTGAGAAATATGAAATGGGCTCATGTGGCACAGACACTCCTGTCTGTGCTCTCGTTCATCGTGGTGAAAGCGCACAGACAAGAGTGTCTGTGCCA
>DATKFO010000456.1:0-5616 GCA_035544355.1 Thermoanaerobaculia bacterium | reverse complement strand
CAAGATCCCGGCGGATTTTCGCAAGATCATTCAAGAGAGGTATGGAGACGACTGCTTCATCACCTCCATGGACGCCGAGAGCGCGCTCGTCTACCCCCTGCCCGTCTGGTTCGACTTTCAGGGGCGGCTCGCAAAAGTCCCCTCGACCAATCTCGCGAAACAGAAACTGCTCAAGCGGGCGAACTTCTTCGGGCAGGTCTCGACGATCGACACCCAGGGGCGCGTGCTTCTGCCTGCGGTCCTGCGCAACAAAGTCGGCATCGCCGATGACGTCGTCGTGATCGGCAATCAGGACCATCTCGTCGTATGGAACGAAGACAAGATCCAGAAGCAGATGAACGACGAGCCGCTGACGGCGGAGGATTTCAAGGAGCTTGAACTTCACGGAGTGTGACCGGTGATCACCGATCACTGAGCACATGAAACACGACCCTGTTCTTTTACAACCGACAGTCGAGTTTCTCCGCCCAGCGCGCGACGACGGAACGCTCGTCGACGCGACGGTGGGGTTGGGTGGGCATGCGGAGGCGCTTCTCGAGCGCTATCCGCGCATCCGTCTGATCGCGATCGATCGCGATCCGGAGGCACTCGAGCGGTCGCGCGAACGGCTGGTCCGTTTCGCCGATCGCGTGACGTTCGTCCGCGGACGTCACGAGGCGCTCATTGACATCCTGAAGCAATCGAAGGTCGACACAGTCAGCGGCTTGCTCGCAGACCTCGGCGTTTCCTCGATGCAACTCGACGACGTATCTCGCGGATTTTCATTCCGCTACGACGCGCCGCTCGATATGCGGATGGGTCCCGAGGGGGCGAGTGCGGCGGATTTAGTCGGGTCGCTTGATGAGTACGAGCTCGCGAAAATCCTGCGCGACTATGGCGAAGAGCCGATGGCGCGACGGATCGCGCGTGCAATCGTCGATGCGAGAGTCGAGGCGCCGATCGAAACGACGACGCGGCTCGCGGAGATCATCCGCAGCGTCAAGCGCGCGAGAAAGCCGCACGACATCGATCCCGCGACGCTCACGTTCCAGGCGCTTCGCATCGCCGCGAACGAGGAGCTCGTCGGACTCGATCGATTCGTCGACGACGCGGTCTCCGTGCTCGAAACCGGCGCGCGCGTCGCGGTCATCTCGTTCCACTCGCTCGAGGATCGCATCATCAAACGCGCGTTCCGCCGGCTCGAAGGCGAGTGCACCTGCCCGCCGAACATGCCTGTATGCGGCTGCGGCGCAAAAGAGATCGTCAAGATCCTGACCTCGCGGCCATTGATTGCTTCAGACGAAGAGATTGAACGAAATCCGCGATCGCGCAGCGCGAAGTTGCGAGTGGCGGAGAAGTTGTGACGCACGTTCGCCGTAGCCCCGGGCGTAAGCCCGGGGACGCAAACGTGATCGTGCGTGCTGGAGCCCTGGAACAAGGGTGAAGGTTGGGGAAGGGTTGGGTGTGTGTGCGGTAACGGGAGCTCGGGAGGGGTGGAGCGTGGAGCGTGGGTGTAAGTGGATGGTTCTCGAAATCGTGCTTGTAGGCAGATCTTCACCCTTGTTCGAAGGCTCCGCGTTTTGCGTGAGGCCCCGGTCACATGTACACGCAGAAGAAGTCCATCGACAACACGCACGTCGTGCGGGAGCGGGATCGGCAACGATTCCGTGAGCTCTTCGCCGTCCTCTCCCTCGGCATCCCGATCGGTGCGTTCCTGCTGCTCTTCGCCTGGCAGAACCTCGAGGTCATCCGCCTCGGCCACGAAGCCAGCGCGCTGCAGAAAAAACAGAAAGACATCGAGACCTCCAACAAATCGCTGCAGCTCGAGCTCGATCGTCTGACCGCATTGCAAGCCGTCGAGAAGAAAGCCGTCGATCTCGGCTTCGAACCGACGACGCCCGACGCGATCGTCATGGTGCAGTCGAGTGGGCCGCCGGCAGTGAGCAGTGGGCAGAAGCCGGAAACGGACGGCTCGCGATGAACTTCTGCCCACTGCCCACCGCCAACTGCCCACCGGCCGGGAGGCGGTAAATGTCCCTCTCCCACCGTCGGCTCTTGCAGCTCTTCGCGTTCCTCGCAGCCTGGGCGATCGTCGTCGTCGCGCGGCTCGTGCAGATTCAGATCGTTCGTCACGATCACTACGTTGCCAAGGCAAAGGCCCAGCACGAGCGCACGCTCGTCCTCAACCCCGTGCGCGGCTCGATCATCGATGCGCGCGGCCGCATCCTCGCGGAAAGCGTCGCGGCCGAATCGATCTACGCCGATCCGCAAGTGATCACCGATCATCGCGCGACCGCGAAATCACTCGCATCCGTTCCCGGAATCGGACTCACCGCGCGCGAGATCGACGACAAGTTGCGCGGCAACGGCGCATTCGCGTGGATCGCGCGACAGCTGCCACTCGACGTGGCTGCCGAAGCACGCAAGCTCAAGTTGAATGGCATCTACTTTCTCGATGAGCATCGCCGCTCGTATCCGCGCGGCACGCTCGCCGCGAACGTCATCGGCTACGCCGGCGTCGACGGCCAGGGACTCGGTGGTGCGGAGCTCTCGCTCGATGCACACGTTCGCGGTACTCCCGGCAAAGTGACGCTGCTGCGCGATGCGCGCCGCAACATGTACCTCGTCGGCGGCGAGGGGCCGAATCGTCCGCGCGACGGACATCACGTCGTGCTCACCATCGACTCGGTCGTGCAGTTCATCACCGAGCGCGCGCTCGCGAAAGCCGTCGAGCAGTATCACGCAGCCGGCGGCTCCGCGATCGTGTTGGATCCGAACGACGGCGCGATCCTCGCGATGGCGTCGCTGCCGACCTTCGATCCGAATCACTTCGGCGACTTCTCGCAGCTCGCGTTTCACAACCGCAACGTGCAGGACCTCTACGAGCCAGGCTCGACGTTCAAGATCGTGACGGCGTCGGCGGGGCTCGAAGAAGGCGTGGTCACGCCGTCGCAGATCCTCGATTGCAACAACGGCGCGATCACGATCGCGAACGTCACGATTCACGAGCACGGCAACAACCACTACGGCCTGATGACGTTCGAAGACGTGATGGTGCACTCATCGAACGTCGGCGCCGTGCGCGTCTCGAACGCACTCGGCGACGAGCGTTTCTACAACTACATCCGCCGCTTCGGATTCGGCGAGAAGACGGGACTGCCGCTGCCCGCGGAGGCCACCGGCATTCTGCGCACGACGCGGCGCTGGACGCCGATCTCGCACGCGAGCATTTCGATCGGACAGGAGATCAGCGTCACGCCGATCCAGGTCGTGCGCGCGGTCGCGACCGTTGCGAACGGCGGCGTGCGCGTCGAGCCGCGCATTCTCGAACGCGTGATCGACGACAGCGGCAAAACGATCGTGCAGCCGGAGCGCGCGCAACCCGTTCGCGTGATCTCCGAAAAAACTGCGGCCGTGCTCAACGAGATCCTCAAGCAGGTCGTGTCGCGTGGTACCGGCGAGAATGCCGCGCTCGACGAGCACATCGTCGCCGGCAAAACCGGCACCGCGCAAAAATCTGCCGGCCGTGCCGGATACTCGGCCGATAAGTTCGTCGCATCGTTCGCCGGATACGTTCCGGCAGATCGTCCGCGTCTCGTGATTCTCGTCGTCATCGATGAGCCGCGCGGCGCGCAATATGGCGGCACCGTCGCAGCGCCCGCATTCCGCGAGATCGCCGAAGCCACGCTCCGCTACCTCGGCGTCGCGCCGTCGATTCCGTCGCGCTCGATCGGTGTGCACACGCCGCAACTGGCCGCATTTTCGCAACATCCAACCGCAACGCCCGCGTCCGCCGTGCCCGATTTGCGCGGCCTCGACGCACGCGCCGCGATCGCGCGAGCGGTCGGCAGCGGACTCGAAGTGCGGGCGATCGGAAGCGGCGTGGTGACCTCACAACATCCCGAGCCCGGCGAAGCTCTGCCGGAAGATCGTCGCGTGACGCTGACGCTGTCGGAGGCGCGCTCATGAAACTCGCCGAGCTCCTCCGCGACGTCGATGTGCGCGAAACGCGCGGCG
Source organism: Thermoanaerobaculia bacterium (assembly GCA_035544355.1). Lineage (GTDB taxonomy): Bacteria > Acidobacteriota > Thermoanaerobaculia > Gp7-AA8 > Gp7-AA8 > DATKFO01. The sequence goes on along the minus strand of DATKFO010000456.1, from coordinate 1,620 downwards.
CAACCGACCTCGAGATCACGAGCGTGACCGCCGACTCGCGCCTCGTGCGCGAAGGCGCGCTCTTCGTCGCAATTTCCGGCACCGCAAAAGACGGCGCGCAATTCATCCCGCAGGCGATCGAGAAAGGCGCGGCAGCCATCGTCGCGTCGTCTCCGCCCACTGCCCACCGCCAACTGCCAACCGTCGTCGTCGACGACGCACGCGCTGCACTCGCACTCATCGCCGCCAACTTCTACAACCGTCCGGCGGAAAACCTCTCGCTCGTCGGCGTCACCGGCACGTCAGGTAAGACCACAACGACGAAGATGATCGAATCGATCTTCGACGCAAGTGGCGATCCCGCAGGACTGATCGGCACGATCGAATATCGCGCCGGCGACGAGCGCCTCGTCGCCGATCGCACGACGCCCGACGGCGTCGTGTTGCAGGAGTGGTTTCGTAAAATGGTCGACGCGGGTGTGCGTCACGCGGTGATGGAAGTCTCATCGCACGCGCTCGCGCTCAAGCGCACGCACGGCATCCGATTCGCGGCCGCGGTGTTCACGAACCTCTCGCGCGATCACTTCGATTTTCACAAAGACTTCGACGACTACTTCGCCGCGAAACGGATTCTGTTCACGCAGAGCCCGATCGGCGTCGTGAACCTCGACGATGAATACGGCGCCAGACTCGCGAACGAGCTTGGTGATGCCGCGATCACCTTCGGCCGCTCCGCGATGATTCGTCCCGCCGATAACTTCACCGTCGACGTTCACGGCCTGAACGGCATCGTGCACACGCCCCACGGAGACGTCCGCGTCGCCTCGCAGCTTCTTGGTACGCCGAACCTGTACAACTGGCTCGGCGCCATCGGCGCAGCGCTCGCCGTCGGGATCCCGATCACGACGATCGAAGCAGGCATCCGCAATCTGACCGCAGTGCGCGGACGCTTCGAGCGTGTTGGTGAAAGCGAACCGACGATCATCGTCGACTACGCGCACAAGCCCGACGCGCTCGAAAAATTGCTGCATGCCGTGCGCGACCTCGCGAAGGACAAGCGCATCGTGCTGCTGGTCGGCTGCGGCGGCGATCGGGACAAGGGCAAGCGCCCCGAGATGGGCGAGATCGCGGGCCGGCTCGCGGACTTCACGATCCTCACGAGCGACAACCCGCGCAGCGAAGATCCGAACGCGATTCTCGACGACATAGAGAAGGGGATTCGCGGCAACTACACGCGCATCGCGGAGCGCCGCGACGCCATCGCGCGCGCGATCGGCGAGGCGACGAACGATGACGTCATCGTCATCGCCGGCAAGGGACACGAGACGTATCAGGTCATCGGCGATCGCATCGTGCATTTCGACGATCGCGAAGAGGCCGAGCTCGCTTTGAAAAAGCGTGACAAAAAAGCAGTTTCGAATACGGTGTAAGAATCCTGTTGATATTCATGATGAATTTTGCGTATTCTTTTGGCCGCTCGATCAGGTGTCGCGTTCCGGCTCCGTCGGGTTTCGGCGTGGGTGGCTGGATGGTGATCGCTAGGCAGTCCCGGGGAAGGGTAGCGATCATCGAGGATGAAACGCGGCGGGGCCTGATCGCGATACCTGGTGCCGTTTGCCGTTTGCCGTTTGCCGTTTGCCG
>DATKFO010000455.1:0-4525 GCA_035544355.1 Thermoanaerobaculia bacterium | reverse complement strand
CGGCGGTGACGGAAGCGATCACCGTCACGGCCACGGCGCCTGCAGTACTGGAGACGACGGAGATGGCGCGCAACTTCACCGACAAGCAGGTCGCGCTGCTGCCGGTGCGCCGCAACATCACCGACACCGTCGCCCTCGCGCCCGGAGTCAACAACAACGGCGCGCGCAACAACTTCACGATTTCCGGTTCGCCCTCGTACGACAACCTGTTCCTCGTCAACGGCGTCACGGTCAATGAGAACCTGCGCGGCCAGCCGCACGATCTCTTCATCGAAGACGCGCTGCAGGAAACGACCGTGCTCACCGGCGCGATCTCCGCGGAGTTCGGCCGTTTCACGGGCGGCGTGGTGACTGCGGTCTCGAAGACGGGCGGCAATGAGTTCAGCGGCACGTTCCGCGACTCGATCCGCAATCCGCGCTGGACCGCCACCAGCCCCCTCGGCGAAGAGCGCGCCGAAAGCGATCTGCAGCACACGTACGAAGCGACGTTCGGCGGCCGCATCGTGCGCGACCGCCTCTGGTTCTTCGCTGCGGGCCGCACGTTCGAACAGGAGACGCCTGCGTTCTTCACGCGCACGACGAACGAATTCTCGACCGGCCGCGAGCAGCAGCGCCTCGAGCTCAAGCTCACCGGCCAGCTCACGCCGCGGCACAGCGTGACCGTGTCGGGACTCGACATCGACGACAAGCAGACGAACAACGTGTTCGTCGCCGCGCTCGAGCCGTCCGCGCTCGACGTCGCGCGCGAAACGCCGAACAGCTTCTACACGCTGCACTACAACGGCGTGCTGTCGAACACGTTCCTGCTCGAAGCGAACGCCGCGAAGAAGAAATTCGCGTTCGTCGGCTCGGGATCCGATGAGTACTTCGGACCGGCCGGTACGCCGGAGCAGCTCGCGCGCACGACGAACATCTTCAGCTTCTTCGTCAACTCGTACGCCGGCGCGCCGTCGTTCTGCGGCGTCTGCGGCGATGAAGAGCGCAACAATCGCAATTTCGCAGTGAAGGGCACGTACTACCTGTCGACGTCGTCGTTCGGAACGCATTCGATCGTTGCCGGCTATGACGACTGGCAGGCCGAGATGATCTCCAACAATCATCAATCGGGCAGCGACTTCACTGTGTGGACGTTCACGCAGCCTGAGCACGATGCGAGCGGCAATGCCATTGTGACGCTCGCGCCTGGCGATTTCATCATTGCGTGGCCGATTCTGCAGAACACCAAGGGCACCGACTTCAAGACACGTTCTTTGTTCGTCAATGACAAGTTGGATCTCAATTCGCGTCTCAGCTTCAATGTCGGACTTCGCTATGACGACAATACCGGCAGCGACAGCTCCGGTGCGAAAGTTGCCGACGACTCGAAATTCAGTCCGCGCCTCGGCGCAATCTTCGACGTCAAGGGCGACGGCCATCTGCGCCTCAATGCGAGCTACAGCCAATACGCTTCCACAATCTCTGACGGCAACATCGGCGATTCCACGTCGCCCGCCGGTTCGCCGTCAATTCTCTATTGGTTCTATTACGGTCCGGAGACCACCGGAACTTCGCAGCAGGCATTGAAGACCATGTTCGAATGGTTCAAGAGCGTCGGCGGTATGTCGAACACCGATTTCCTCCTCGGCGGCGGCACGAACGGAATCACCTCGCGCATTCTCGGTAAATTGAAAACGCCGGGCGTCGACGAATGGACCGTCGGCGCGGGATTGCAGCTCGGACGCAAAGGGTACCTGCGCGCCGATCTCATTCGCCGCGACTGGAACAATTTCTATGTCGGCTACACGAACACGACCACAGGCAAGGTGTTCGATCCGCTGCCGGGCATCACAATCGATCAGGGTGTCATTACGAACAGTGATGATCTCGAGCGTCGTTATCGCGCATTGCAACTGCAGGCTTCGTATCAGCCATTCACGCGCGTGACGATCGGCGGCAATTACACGTTGTCGAAACTGCGCGGCAATCACGTCGGCGAAACGACGGGCTCCGGTCCGGTTCCGTCGGCGAGCCCCCTCAATTACCCCGAGCTCACAGGGTTCGCGCAGAACAACCCGATCGGCTACCTGCCGGCGGATCAGCGCCACAAATTGCGTGCGTGGGTGAGCTATGACCAGCCGACGGCGATCGGCACGTTCAACCTCAGCGTGCTGCAGGCCTACGACTCGGGCACGTCATATTCGCTGATCGCGACGATCGACCCGACGCAAGTCATCGACAACACCTTCGGCTACGAAGACATCGGATTGCCGACGACGGTGAACTACTACATCGGCGAGCGCGGCGGATTCCGCTGGGACGACGTGACCTCGACGAACCTCGCGCTCAACTACAACGCTCCGCCGATCGCGGGCAAGGTGCAGCTCTACTTGCAGACCGAGCTGCGCAACGCGTTCAACGAGCAGGCGCAGGTCGGTGGCGACACCACGATCTATACGGCGTTCGGATCGCAGGCGAGCACGTGCCGCTCGATCAACGGCGGGACGCCGTGCAAGCTCTTCAATCCATTCACCGAAACGCCGGTCGAAGGCGTGAACTTCGTGCGCGGCCGGAACTTCGGCAAGGCGCGCACGGCAACGAACTTCAACACCGCGGGCGATTTCCAACTGCCGAGGACGTTCCTGCTGTCGGCGGGAGTGCGCTTCTAACTCGCGCAGCTCATCGACCGATGGATAGGCCGCGCGGAGCTCCCGCGCGGCCTTTTTGCTGTCCGGCGGTTGCGTCATTTCCGGATCGGGGATATCGTTTCCGACCCGTAACCGTAGCGTCACATTCGGCAAAGCTGGATTCAACAAAACCACGGCTCGAATTCAACCGATTGGATGTTCGGTTCGGCGCGTCACCGGAACGTATTGGTTCGGCAACAACTTAGGCGATGCAGCTCATGGTTTCGGACCTGCACTCGCCAGCAGGTCGCAGCAGTCTTTCGCAGATCATCACGGGGTTGAAATTTAAGAGGAGGTACGGATGAAGTTACGGTTTTATGTAGTACTCGCAGCCGTTCTGCTCGTCGGCGTCAGCGCCTTCGCACAGACGACGGGCACTCTGACAGGAACCGCGACGCTCGGCGGGAACCCGCTTCCCGGCGTGACCGTCACGGTGTCGTCTCCCAGCCTGATCGGAACCCGCACAACAGTCACCGATAGCAATGGCAATTTCACGATCGGTGCAATCCCTCCAGGTGAATACACGATCAAGTTCGAAATGGAGAGCATGCAGACCGTGACGAGAACGACGAGAGTCGGTCTTGCCACGACGGCTCGTGTCGATGCGGAGCTCAAGCTCACCGCCGTCGCCGAAGCCATCACCGTTACGGCCAGCGCGCCGGCGGTGCTCGAGACGACGGAAGTTCAGACGAACATCACGTCGCAGCTCGTCAGCAATCTCCCGATGAACCGCGACCTTCGCGGTACGGTCGGTCTCGCGCCGGGCGTCACCAGCACCGGTCCGGGCAACGCCCAGGTCATCTCGGGCGCTCCGTCGTTCGATAACCTGTACATGATCGACGGCGCAGTCGTGAACGAGAACCTGCGCGGCCAGCCGCACGATCTCTTCATCGAAGACGCGATTCAGGAAACGACAGTTCTCACCGGCGGTATCTCGGCGGAATTCGGCCGGTTCACCGGCGGCGTCGTGACCGCGGTTTCGAAGACGGGCGGCAACGAGTTCTCCGGCTCGTTCCGCGATTCGTTCCAGAGCCCGAAGTGGACGGCGCTTTCGCCGAACTCCACCGCGCGCCGGACGAAGAACATCAACCAGACCTATGAAGCAACCCTCGGCGGCCGCATCATTCGCGATCGTCTGTGGTTCTTCACCGCAGGCCGCTACTTCCAGACGAACAGCGCCAGCCCGCTGTTCGGCGCCGGCGCTCCGACGGTTCCGACCAGCCGCGAGCAGCAGCGCATCGAAGTCAAGCTGACCGGCCAGGTCACGCCGAAGCACAGCCTCACCGTGTCGTCGCTCGACATCAAGGACGACCAGGTCAACAACTTCTTCCCGTCTGCGGCACGCACGTGGGAAGTGCGCTCGGTCGATCCGGGCCGTTCGCTTCCGAACAGCTTCCTCACCGCGCACTACAACGGCGTCATCACGAACAGCTTCCTCATCGAAGGTTTGTACGCGAAGAAGAAATTCGCATTCGAACAGTCCGGTGGCGACAGCCGCGATCTCGTGCTCGGCACGAACGCGAACGACATCTCCGGCAACTTCTTCGGCGCTCCGACGTTCTGCGGCGTCTGCACGCCGGAAAGCCGCGACAACAAGAACTGGCAGGCGAAGGGTACGTACTACCTCTCGACCAAGGGCACGGGCACGCACAACCTCGTCGCCGGTTATGACGACTGGGTGTCGATGCGCAAGTCCGACAACCACCAGTCGGGATCCGATTTCACGATCGGTATGTACAGCAGCCCGACTGCGACCTGCCCGCTTTGCGGCATTCAGCGCCAGGGCGATGGCAGCATTCGCATCACGACGCGTCCGGGATTCGACACGATCATCATTTGGTGGCCGATTCTCGAAGCCAGCC
>DATKFO010000454.1:0-7692 GCA_035544355.1 Thermoanaerobaculia bacterium | reverse complement strand
GAGCAGGCCGAGTCGCACGAGATCGCGGATCGCGCGATAGGATTCTTCGCCGTCGAGGTCGGACAATTTCGTGAGCGTCTCGATCTCGACGAGCTCCCCGTACACGGCGGTCAGCTCGAGCAACCCGCGCTGCGAAACGGTCAACGATTCGACGCGCTCCATCAGGATCGATGCGGAACCGCCGGGGATGCGCAGCGTGCGGATGCGCTCCATCTCCGTCACCCACCCGCTCGGCTGCCAGATCAGGAACTCATGCGTGATCAGATAATCGATGATGCGTCGAATGTTGACGGGTGAGCCACCCGACTCCCACAACATCCAGCGCACGAATTCGTCGGAGACGTTCTGATCGCCGAGGAGCGATTGCACGTGCTCGCGCACGAGCGGCTCGGAGAGATTCTCGACGCGGACGATCGGGAACGCACCGTCCTTCGCAGCCTGCTCCCAGAACGAGAGATTCGGCGACGACGATTCGATCGCCGCTTCGCCGCCTGTTTCGAGCGTGAGCGTACCGATGACGAGCAGGCGATTCTGTTTCGCTTCGCTGACGAGGAACGAGAAGAGCTCCGCTGTCGACGGATCGGCCCACTGCAAGTCTTCGATGACGAGGATCAGCGGCGAGCCGCCGCTCTCGCTGCCCGCGCTGAGAAATCCGTAGATGTCCTGCATCGATTGCACGATGCGGTTGTAGAGGCGGTACTTCTGTCCCTGCTGCGCGGGCGTAACGTCGGCCGGCGTCGGCGCAACGACCGGCTTCAGAATCCGGCGAATCTCCTCCGCAACATCCGCACTCGGATTCACCTCGGTCACCATCTGCTCGAAGATCTCGAAGAACGGCGCATAGATCGTTTTGCGATTGACGGGACAGCGTCCGCAGAACACGCGGCCGCCTTCGAGCTGCGCGCGCAGCGTCACGTCGCGCACGATGCGGCTTTTCCCCATCCCCTCCGCGCCCGCGAGGATCACGCCGTTGCCGCGACCTTCCCGCGCCTCGGTGATCAGCGCCGTCAACTGCGTGACTTCGTTCTTGCGGCCGATGAGCGGCGCCGCGTAAAGCTCGCCGCGGCCGATGAGCAGCTCCGCTGCGGGCGCTGTCTTTCCTGCTGCGACGGCGATCTCCTGCAGCAATGCTGCGGCCGAGGGAAAGCGATGCCGCGGATCCTTCTCGAGCATCCTCATGATGATTTGCTCGAGCGCTTCGGGCACGCGCGGATTGATCGACGACGGCGGACGGATCTCGTCGTCGAGATGCATGCGGATCACGTCGATCGGCGCTTTGCCGTAGCCGGGCAGCGCGCCGGTGACGGTTTCGTACAGGGTCATACCGAGCGCGTAGAGATCGGCGCGCGAGTCGACGCGGTCCTGGCGCAGCACTTCGGGCGCCATGTACTGCAGCGTTCCGCGAATCTGGCGATCGAGCACCTGGCGGCTTTCGATCGCGAGACCGAAGTCCATGATCTTCGTCTTGCCGGTGTCGTCGACGAGGATGTTCGACGGTTTGAGATCGAGATGGATGATGCCGAGGTGATGGATGTGGTGCAGGCCGGAGGCGATCTGCAGGATCACGTCGTAGAGCGCGTCCCAGTTCTGCCCGTCGAAAAACTCGGAGATCCGCTTGCCCGCGAAGAACTCCATGGTGAAGTACGGGAAGCGGTCGAGCAGCAAGCCGAAGTCGTAAACCTTGATGATGCTCGCGTGCTCGAGCGATGCGAGCGTCGCAAACTCGGTCTTGAAGCGCACGAGCTGTTGCGGATCGGAAAGCTCGTGGCGAAGGATCTTGATCGCTTCGTCGCGCTTGTCCGCGAGGTCGAACACCCGGTACACCGAGGTCTCCGGGTTCTCTTTCAGGACCGTGCGAATCTGGTAACGCGGTGGAAGCTGCAATTCGGGTACGACGCTCTCAATGGTCGTCATGAGTCTCCGAAAGGTTACGGTGCGGGTGAGAATATAACCCAGTGGGGTGGAATTAAAGGGTCAAAGTTGGACAAGCCGCCGTAGGCTAGAATGCGCGCGTTCGATGTCCGACATCCCCCAGTCGTTCGACCGCTTCGAGATCGTTCGCATCCTCGGCAAGGGCGGGATGGGAACGGTTTACCTCGCGAAAGACCGCCGGCTCGCCCGCTCGGTCGCGCTCAAAGTTCTCCACCGCAGCGACTTGGATGACGACGAACGTCGCGCCCGCTTCATGCGCGAGGCGCGCACCGCGGCGTCGGTCCGCCACCAAAACGTCGCCACGATCTATGAGGTGAGCGAGACCGACGACGGCCAGCCGTTCCTCGTCATGGAGTACTGCGAGGGAGAAACGCTGTCGCAGCGCATGCGGCGACGGCCGCTCGATGCGGGTGAATTCCTACAATACGCGCGGCAAATCGTCGCGGGACTGGCGGCGGCGCACGAGAACGGCGTCATCCACCGCGACATCAAGACCGCGAACATCATCATCGAGTCGACGGGGCTCGTGAAAATCCTCGACTTCGGCCTCGCGAAGATCCTACCGACCGATCGGCAGGCAACGGTCGAATCCACGACCGGCAGATTCTTCGGCACGTTGCACTACGTCTCCCCCGAGCAGGCGCGCGGCGACAACGTCGACGAACGCAGCGATCTCTTTTCGACCGGCGTCGTGCTGTATCAGATGGCGTCGGGCCATCTGCCGTTCAACGCAGAGTCGCCTCTGCTCGTCGCGGAAAAAATCCGCGAAGCGGAGCCGGAGCCGTTCGTTCCGATCGATGCAGCGTTCCCTGCTGCCGCCGCAAAAATCATCGGACGCCTGCTGCAGAAAAATCCGGCCGATCGTTATCAAAGCGCGCGCGATTTGCTGCGCGACCTCGAAGCGATCGACACACCGACGCTGCGCATGACGACGCCGATGACGAACACGCGCAGCATGCTCGGACGCACCGTGCGCCGCCCGAAATGGTTGCGCATCGCGATCACGCTGTTCGCACTCGCGATCGTCGCCGGCACGATCTGGTTCGTGCACATCCACGGCAACAACGTCGTCTCGACCGATGCGGCGACGGGGACGCAACAGCCGATTCACTCGCTGGCCGTTCTCCCGTTGCAGAACATCGCCAGCAACACGCGCGACGACTTTCTTTCCGTCGGCCTCGCAGATGCGTTGACGACGAAGTTGCAGCAAGTGCCGTCACTGAACGTGCGTCCGACGTCGGCAGTCATCGCGTTTCGCGGACAGAAGATCGACGCGAAAACTGCCGGCGAAAAACTCGGCGTCGACGGCGTGCTCGAAGGACGTTTCCTCGCCGCGGGCGATCTCGTGCGCGTGAATCTCCAGCTGACCGATGCACGCACCGGCTACAGCGTCTGGGCGGATTCGGTCGACGGCAAGCGCGATGATCTGCTGAAGCTGATCGACGACGTGTCGACGCGCACGGTCACCGCACTCAATCAAAAACTCGGCGTGCAGCAAACCGCGGAGCCGCATTCCGTTCCGCGCTCGTCGAATCCTCGCGCGTACGAGGAGTATCTGAAGGCGCGCTCGCTCGCCGGAAGTTTCGTCCCGAAGGAGTTCGCCGAGCACATCGCGCTGCTCAAGCGCGCGATCGAGCTCGATCCGAATTTCGCAGCGGCGTACGCCGACCTCGGCATCGCACTCTCGTTCGCGCAAGCACGCGGACTCACGAACGAGCCGCCGGAAAAAGCAGAGTGGTACGCGCGGCAGGCGGTGCGCCTCGATCCGAACCTCGCCGAGTCGCATCTCGCACTCGGACGCGTCTTCGTGCGCATCCCCGAACGCTTCCGGGAATCGGTGCGCGAGGCGCTCGCAGGACTTCGCCTCAAGCCGAACGACACCGTCGGCCTGCACAGCATGACGACGTACTTCGTCTCGAACGGCGAGCTACTCAAGGCGCAATGCGTCGGCGACCGGCTCGTGCGCGTCGATCCCGAATCGAACGAAGCGAAGACCCGCGGCTACTGGTTCGTGAACTCGATCGATCCCGAAGGCGCACTGAAAAGCGCACCGGCTGCGCTCGAGTCGAAAGACACCGAGCTCGCCGGCCACGACATCCGCGGCAGCGCCTACCTCCTCCTCGGCAATGTCGACGCCGCCGATCAGGAAGCCAACGAAGCGCTGAAAGTCTCCCCCCGCCACTACCTCGGCAAAAGCCTCAAGGCCATGATCGCCGCCGCACAAGGCAATCGCATCGCATGCGAAACGCACATCGCATCCTTCGAAGTCGACGCCAATCGCGTGCACTGGGCCGCACTGCGCGTCGCCCTCTGCTACGCAAAACTCGGCGATCGCGACAAAGCCATCTTCTGGCTCCACCGCGCGGCGGACCTCGGCAACCACAGCTGGTACGCCCTCGTGAAACACCCCTGGCTCGAAGCCCTGCAAGCCGATCCCGAATTTCAGGAAATCGTCGGGAAGATCAAGGCGGATTTGGATGATGTGGCGGATGATGTGGTGGGGGTTTATCAGTTGATTTGTAAGTGAACGTTTTCATCAAACGTAGCCCCGGTGCGTAAGCCCGCAACTCCCCCGCGCGTGGCACGCGCAGGACAAGCTGAGAGCATGTCCTACGTTCCTCAACGTAGGGCCGCCTCTCCAGGCGGCCCGCCCTCGCGCAAATCGTGCTGTCGTCGCAGCTTTCAATCATTTTGCATCCACAACATCAAACATCCGCCGCAACGCCCGCTCCGCAGGCACCCGAACATCCTCCGGAACCTCAATCTCATACCGCACGTACTTCAGCGAATCGCGCACGTCTTCGAGCGACGTAACCTTCATGAACGTGCACAGCTTGCAGCCCTTGACGAACGTCTTGTCCGGCACTTCCATCGCGAGTCGATCGGACAGTCCGCATTCGGTCACGACGAGGAAGCGCGACGCCGGACGTTCCTTCGCCCATCGCACCATACCGGACGTCGAGAGCACCGCGTCCGCAAGCGCAGCGACGTCGGGGCGACATTCCGGATGCACGAGGATCTCGAGATCGGGATTCGCTTTGCGAATGCGCGAGACTTCTTCCGGCGTGATTTGCTGGTGCACGTAGCAGAAACCGTCCCACGGAATGATCGTCTTCTCCGGCACCTGCTCGGCGACGTGATGCGCGAGATTGCGATCGGGCACGAAGAGAATCGTTTTGTTCGGCAGCGATCGCACGACCTTCGCCGCATTCGCCGACGTGCAAATGATGTCGGAGAGCGCTTTCACCGCCGCAGTCGTGTTCACGTAGCTGACGACGGCGAGATCGGGATAGAGCTCGCGCAGCTCATCGATCTTCGCGCGCAGATCTTCCGCCGGCGCTGAATCCGCGAGCTGACATCCGGCGAGCATGTTTGGCAGCAGCACCGTCTTCTCCGGATTCACGATCTTCGCGGTCTCCGCCATGAAGTGCACGCCGCAGAACTCGATCACATCCGCCTCGCGCACCTTCGACGCCATCAGCGCGAGCTCTAGCGAATCGCCGACGAAGTCCGCGATCTTCAGAATCTCGGGACGGTAATAGTTGTGCGCGACGATCACCGCGTTGCGCGCTTTCTTCAGCTCGCGAATCTCTTCATGCAGAGCCTCGAACGCGCGCACTTCCTCTTCGGAGTACTCGTACGTCGTCACGCGACTCAGCTCTTCGAACAGCGTTGTCATGCTTTCTCCAACCGAAGCGAGATTGACGCCATTTCGGTCATGGTTTTAGCACCACCACCGTCGATCCCCACCCGCCGCCCGAGGGGTCCGCGTCGTGATACGCCTCGACGAAATCGAGCGTCGCGAGCAGCGAGCGGATGCGCTCGCGCTGCACGCCGATGCCGCGTCCGTGAATCAGGCGCACCTGGCGAAATCCACGCGCGCGGGCCTCGAGCAGATATTCGTGAGCCACATCTTTGATGTCGGCGGGACGGAACGGATGCAGATCGAAGGTGTCTTCGATCGGGACCTCGACATTCACGGCGCGCATTCTACTGTGCGATACTTTTGCCCCACTCGTATGGTTCTCTTCAATCACGCTACGCGCGAGATGACCGCCAAGATCGTCTACTACGGGCCCGGTCTGTGCGGCAAAACGACGAATCTCATGGTGATCTTCGACAAGCTCGACCCGAAGTCGAAGGGGAAGATGCTGTCGCTCGCCACGAAGACCGATCGCACGCTGTTCTTCGATCTGCTGCCGGTCGACATCGGCAAAGTCGGCCCGTTCAACCTGAAGATCCAGCTCTACACCGTGCCGGGCCAGGTCTTCTACAACGAGACGCGCAAGCTCGTGCTCAAGGGCGCGGACTCCGTCGTATTCGTCGCCGACTCGCAGCCCGCGATGGTCGAGGCCACGCGCGAGAGCTTCACGAATCTGCTCGAGAACATGGAGCAGAACAACATCGATCCGAACGACACGCCGATCGTGATCCAGTTCAACAAACGCGACCTCCCCGGCGTGCTGCCGGTCGAAGAGCTGCAGGAAAAACTCGGATTCGAGGGCTATCCGTATACCGAGGCTTCGGCGATCAAGGGCGAGGGCGTGATGGAAACGTTTCGCCTCGTTTCGAAGATCACCGCGAAACATCTCCTGAATCGTCTGCGTGGCAAGAGCGAAGGCGTCGAGAAAAAGAAATCGACGTCCGCCGCGACGCCGGCGAAAGTCGAAGTCGAGGCAAGACCGCAGCCTGAGCCCGAGCCGGAGCCCGAAGCGATCGCCAGCGCGGCGGAGCTCAATCCGTTCGCCGACTCCGTCCCCTTCCCCGAATCCGACGCGACGCCGAGCGAGTCGTCGTACGACAAGGCGGAAGAAGTCTCGCTCGAGCAATTGCTCGCCGAAGGACGCGAACGGCCGGCGACGATCTCCGGCAACATCGCGATTCCGCTCATCGACGACGAAGTCGAAGAGCTCGGCGCCGAAGAGTTGATGCCGGTCGCAGAAGAACCGCCCGTCGCCGTCGCCGTGCTGGACGAGCCGGTCGTTGCCACACGTACCGAGGCGCGCACCGATCGCGTTGCCGAGCTCGAGCGCCGCATCGAAACCCTGCAGCGAAGTCATCGCGAGAAGCTCGAATCGCTTCTCCGCGAAATCGACGCGCTCGCCAGCCGAGTGCGCAAAGAGTTACAAGACTGACGACGCGCAACTCGCAACTCTCAACGGAGGAATCCCCATGCGCAAATCTCTCTCTGCATTGTTCTGTCTCGTCCTCATCCTCGGCGGATGCAAGGCCAAAGAAGCGCTCGACAAAGCGAGCATCTCGAAGGACCTCGAGAAGCGCGGCACCACCGATCTGATGAAGCAGGTCGCCGACGACAAGTACACCGCACCGAAGGATGGCCGCCTCACCGACGCACAGATTCAGATGTACTTGAAAGTCCGCGAGCGTGAGAAGCAGATCGCCAAGGTCGCGCGCGAGGAACTGGCGCAGCACGCGAAGGAAGCCGACAAGTCGAAGAACAAATCGATCGCCGGTTTCATGGAAGGGATGAAAGCCCTCGGCTCCGCCGCCGACTTCGTCACTGCCGACATCCGCGCCGCGAAAGACCTCGGATACAACTCGCAGGAGTACCTCTGGGTCAAAGGCCAGATCATCGCCGCGAGCACGTCGCAGCTCGCCGAGCAATTCACGCAGACGACGGCAGCGACGTTCGAGAAGGCGTACGCCGAGGCGAAGAAACAGTACGACAGCGCGACGGATGAACAGAGCAAGAAGGTGTACGGCGAGCTGCTCGCGCAATACGACAAACAGAAATCAGAG
>DATKFO010000453.1:0-4141 GCA_035544355.1 Thermoanaerobaculia bacterium | reverse complement strand
GCTGAGCGGGACAGGCTGAAGCCTGTCCTACGTTCGATCAGTTTTGAGATGGTCTCCCGATCTGTTCTGTATGGACTGCGCCAACACACTCGCCGCTTTCGCACGCTTTCGCGATGGCTGTACGAAAGCGGCGACTGCGGTCGCCGCCAGTCCATACCGTCATCGTCGCTGCTGATTCGCGAATTCTTGCAGACGGTCGTACGCGATCCCCGCGCTGGTCGCTCGCAGCGACAGCAGCCACGCGCCGATCGCGATCGCGCCGCCGATCCAGGCGAGCGTGCCGTACAGCCGCTCGCCGGGAACGAACGGCCAGATCATGAAAAGCAGCGCGCCGATGATTGCGATGATGAGCAGCGAGACGCGGCGCTTGTCCCGTTCGCACGTGAGCGTCACGGTCGCGTGATCGTTTTCCGCTGACCACGACACCGCGCAACGCACACCGCGCGACGCGAGATCGCTCCCCAGCTGCGCGACCCTTTCCTCGATTCCGTCGAGAGGAATCCGATCCTCGGAGAGAATCACGCGTCTCTCCTCAGCCACTGCTTGCGCAGCTCGCTGTCGCGCGCGACGCGCAGTGTGACGCTGACGCGCGGATCGCGGCGGCCGACGAGTGATGCGGAGCGAACGACTCCGGTGCGCGCGAACATGACTTCGACCGACTCCCCTTCGCGCAGCGATTTCAGTGAGCGGCGGACATCGGCTTCCGAAAGCGTGCGCGTGCCGTCGATTGCGAGCAACTCATCGCCCGGCAACAATCCCGCTTCCATCGCTGCGCCACCGCGAATGACGTTGTCGATCTCGAGCAGCCCTTCGTCCGATTTGAGTTTCGCGCCGAGGGCCATCGCGTCGCGGCTGCGCGAGACGATCTCGATCTCGATGCCGGCGGCGTCGAAGAGATCGTTGTACGGCAGCGGCTCGGTTCCGTCGACGTAGCGCTCGAAGAAATCGCCGACATCCGCGACGCGCGCGACGACGCGCTCGATTGCATCCTCTTCGAGGCCGCGCCGCGTGCGTCCGTATTCGTCCCAGAGAATGCGCATCACGTCGTCGAGCGATTTTTCGCCGTTCGTCGCCTGCGCAATGCGCAGATCGAGGAGCGCGGAGACGACTTCGCCTTTGTTGTAGAACGAGAACCACGCGTTCGCACGGTCGTGCATGTGCGACGCTTCCTGAATCCAGCCGTCGAAGCTCGCCTGCGCGAGCGAGAGGAATTGCCGCGCCGGCGAGCTCTCGAGCGTCTCGATTTCCTTGCACAGATGTTCGAGGTAATCGCCTTCGTCCCACAGTCCCGCGCGGAGCAGCGTCAGCTCGCCGTAGTACGACGTGATGCCTTCCATCGCCCAGAGCAAGCGCGTCGGCGTCTCGACGGAGTAGTCATACGGCGAAAACACCGCGGGCACGATGCGCTTCACGTTCCAGAGATGAAAGAGCTCGTGCGCGGAGATCGCGAGCATGTGGTTGTAGCCTTCGTCGCCTTTCGTGGCGCCGAGCAGTGCGGAGCGGCGCGCGAGGATCGAGCAGGAGTCTTCGTGCTCGACGCCATGCCAGCGCTCCCCCGCGTGCACGAGAAATCGGTAGTCGCTGAGCGGCAAGCCGCCGAACAATTTCGCCTGCGAGCGCACGATCGCGCGCACGGGATCGACGTACTGCTCGGTGTCGATGCCGTCGTCGCCTCGCCAGATCAGATGAATGCGCGCATCGGCTTCGACGAACGAGTAGCGCGTCATCGTCGCGGCGCAGATCGTCGGTGAGTCGATGAGATGGTCGTAATCGCGCGCGACGAATTCAGTTTGCAGTGGGCAGTTTGCAGTGGGCAGTGGGTTCCCATGAGCTTCTGCCGACTGCTCACTGCAAACTGCCAACTGTGTTTCAATCCGCCAATCGGCCGGGGCCGCGATCGTGAGGTGATGTTGCTGGCCGCGCAGTCCATCGACCATCATGAAGAGATTCGAGCCGTTGAAGTACGCCTCGCTCTCATCGAGGAAGCTCGAGCCCGCGTCGAGCACGCCGGCGTAGTAGCGATAGCGCACCGTGATCTCGTCGCCGGCGCGCGCGTCGACGCGCCAGCTCGACTTGCCGTCTTTCCAGATGCGCCGCTCGCCTGCGCTCCACTCGCGCACGTTCGCCGCGTAGTTCTGGATGTGATAGC
Organism: Thermoanaerobaculia bacterium; assembly: GCA_035544355.1. Lineage (GTDB taxonomy): Bacteria > Acidobacteriota > Thermoanaerobaculia > Gp7-AA8 > Gp7-AA8 > DATKFO01. The sequence continues at coordinate 1,992 of DATKFO010000453.1, read as the reverse complement.
GGCCGGGCCTCCACGCGGGCAGCGTCAGGCGCGGCGTGTCGTGCGGCGCAGTGAATGTGATCGCGATGTCGAACAGGTGGTCGTTCGCGTTCTGCCAGGAGAGGACATAAGACAGTTGCATGGTTGCAGAGGTGAATAGTTGCACAGGAGAGCCGCCGATCCCTCTGCAACTCTGCAACTCCGCAACTGCCTCTCACTCTCTAACGGCGATGTTGTATTTCTGAATCTTCGCCTTGAGCGTGTTGCGCGCGAGGCCAAGTCGCCGCGCGGCCTCGCGAATTCGCCCGCCGGAAGTCTCGAGTGCGCGCAGGATCAGCTGCTTGTCGACGGTCGACAGCACCTCGTCGTACACCTCGCTCGAGATGTCCATCTTGCCGATCAGCGGATTGAGCAGCGTGTTCGGCATCGGCATCGGTCCTTCGCTGATCACGGATGCTGGGACGTCCGCGAAGAGGCCGTAGAACTCGTTCTTCGAGATTGCGTCGCCGTTCGACATGACGATCGCCCGGTGCAGCGTCGCTTCGAGCTCGCGCACGTTGCCCGGCCAGTCGTAGCGCATGAATAGATCGAGCACGCCGGGCTCGAGGCGTTTCGTTTCGACGCCCAGGTCTTTGCAGAGCTTCTTGATGAAATGCTCGGCGAGCAGCGGGATGTCGTCTTTGCGCTTGCGCAGCGGCGGCAGCATGATCGGGACGATGTTCAGGCGGTAGAAAAGATCTTCGCGGAAGGTTCCATCCTCGACGGCCTTCTCGAGATCGAGATTCGTGGCGGTGATGATCTTGACGTCGGTCTTGATCGTCTGCGTGCCGCCGACGCGCTCGAATTCTTTCTCTTCGACGACGCGCAGCAATTTCGACTGCATCGCGAGATTGATCTTGCCGATCTCGTCGAGGAAGATCGTACCGTTGTGCGCGAGCTCGAAGCGTCCGAGCTTGCGGCGATCGGCGCCGGTGAACGCGCCCTTCTCGTGGCCGAACAGCTCCGACTCGGCGAGCGTCTCCGCGATCGCGGCGCAATTGAACTTGATGAACGGCCCGTTTCGCCGCGGCCCGATGTTGTGAATGATCCGCGCGAGCAGTCCCTTGCCCGTGCCGGATTCGCCGCGCAGCAGCACGGTCGAATTTCCGGCGGATGCCTTGCGGATCGCGAACTGGATTTTCGCGACGGCTTCCGAATTGCCGACGATCGAATCGAGGTGTTTTTCGACGAGCACTTCGCGGCGCAGGCTTTCGTTTTCGAGCGACAGCCGTGTGCGCGCTTCTTCGAGTTCTTCGTACAGACGCGCGTTCTCGATCGCGATCGCGGCCTGATCGCCGAACGCTTCGAGGAACGAGAGATCGCGTGGCGAGAAGAGATGCCGCGCCTGGCGGTGATCGACGTAGATCGCGCCGGCGATGCGCTCCTTCATGATCAGCGGCACGCAGAGAATCGAGAGGATGTTCTCCGCGATCACCGACTCCGATTCGACGAAGCGCTCGTCCGCGCGCGCGTCGGCCGACATGATCGATTGGCCGCTTTGGATGACTTCCTTGACGATCGATTGCGGGGAGCGCTTCGACTCGCTCTCGCCGCCGTCTTTGATGTTGCGCGCGACGCGTGTCCGCAACGCTCCGGTGATCGGATCGAGCAGCAGGATCATGCCGCGCTCGGCGCGCAGGCGCCGCACGCAGACGTCGAGCACGCGATTGAGCACTTCCTGCAGATCGAGCGTCGAGTTGATGATCTTGACGATCTCGTAGAGGCCGACGACGTTCTGATCCGGAACTTTGCCCGCGGGCTTGATGCGGAACAGCGCGCCGCGCGCACGCTCGAGATCGTTCGTCGCGTCGAGGCGCTCGAAGATCTTGATCGCGCTGCGGATCGTCTGCGTCGCCTCTTCCGGCTCTTCGCGCATGATGCCCATGTCGAAGAGCAACCGCGCGAGCTCGTACGGCGTGTCGAGATCTTCGAACGTCGCACGCGCGGTATCGAGTCGCGCGAGTGCGACGTCGC
>DATKFO010000452.1:0-5917 GCA_035544355.1 Thermoanaerobaculia bacterium | reverse complement strand
ATCGATGATCCAAGTTGAGTCATCGATCATTCAAGTTGAGTCATCGATCATCCAAATTGAGTCATCGATCATCCAAATTGAGTCATCGATCATCCAAATTGAGTCATCGATCATCCAAATTAAGTCGTCGATCATCCAAATTAAGTCATCGATGATCCAAATTGAGTCATCGATCATCCAAGCCGAGTCACCGATGATCCCGGTGTCGTCCTGAGCCTTTTCACAGCGCGGGCGCTGAACCTGGGAGTAGAAACTGTGGCTTCCACCGCCACCCGCGAGGGTTCGGGCGGCCGCAGGCCGCCCCTACGGGAGCTTTCGCGAGGGGCGCGCATTGAGGAGCCAGTCATCAAAGTAGGGGCGGCTTGCAGCCGCCCGAACCCCCGTCGCGTCTCGTGTCGCTAGGACGACACCGGGATGGTCAGGCGGCGAGGGGCTCAGGGACGTCCAGATGCTCCAGGCACGTGGTCACGGTCGTCAGCAGGGTATCGAGGTCGAAGGGTTTCGCGAGCACTGCGTAGACGTGCTGGCCGATGACTCCGGCCTTCACTTCGCGAAGGTTGTTTGCGGTGATGACGATGATCGGAAGGCGCTGCAGTGATGGGTCGGCGAGTCGCTCGCGCAGGACGTCCCAGCCGGAGACTTCCGGCATCATCAGATCCATGATCACCAGCTCGGCGATGCCGGCACGCATGTTCTCGAGCGCTTCGCGCCCGTTGCACGCCAGCCGCGATCGAATGCCTCGGAGACGCAGGCACGTAGCGAGGAGGAGTCGAATGCCGGGGTCATCATCGACAACGAGTACACAGTGCTCACCGGGGAGGTCCATCTTTGCTCTCTCTCTCCTGAAGGCAGTCGGGACTCGATCGGAAAAGAGGCCGCTGAGACAGGCAATCCTTTCCCGACGCGGCTCTCATGCCATCATCACGGTTCGATCATTCTGACGGGCGGTCCGACAGGGGAGACGACAGGACGATCCATCGTCGCTGGAGGTCGACCCGCTCCGTGTCTGCAGGCCACAGACCGAGCGGCAGATAGAAGTCGCCATCGCCGGACGAGCGGACCTTTCTGCCGAGCTCCGTCAGGCTCGTGCAGCAGGCACGGCTCCGGCGCACCGCGTTCCGGTGGAAGAGCACGCCGGTGCGTTCCGCGACGCCTTCGTAGACGCGGATCTCGTCAAACGACACGTTCACTGTTGATTTCATCAATAGATCACCACCTCATCGCCGACGTTGGCGATCGAATAAAGAGTCGCGATGTCGTTGTCTCCGAGCCGGACGCAACCGTGGGAGACGGACCGGCCGAGCTGCGTTGTTTGCTGCGTGCCGTGCAGGGCATAGCCGTCGCCGAGGTTCAGGCGATAGCTGCCGAGGACTTTGGAGAATTGGCGCTGCTTCACGCCGATGGGCGGAATGACGATGCGGTCCCCCGCGAGGATCATCGTTCCCGCCGGAAGCTCGCGCTCCACGCCGTTTCGGATCTCGACCACCGTGTCTCCTTTGACTTTCAGAACGGGTCCGGAAGCGGGGGTTGTCGTCTTTCCCTCGAGCCAATTCCAGACACCGGTTTCACGGACCGGCACGGTCACGCTTCCCGTGTTCGCGTCGAGCGAATCGCCGCGGTTGAGATGAACGACGCGAAATCCGTTCTTTCGAGCCTCTTCCACATAGTGCCAGTCGGGCGGAACCCAGAGCGGATTCTCTTCCTTCGATACGATTCTGAATTTGCCGGTCGGCGTGGAGAACACCATCGTTCTGCCTTTGTCGATCAGGGTGGTCCCTTTGCCGGTCGAGCAAACCGCCTCGAAAATGATCTTGCGATCCTTGCGGACGTAAACCTTGTTCTCCGCGGTGGAGACGAGGATGGTCTGGTCCGTATCTTCGAAGTCTCTCAGCGCGCCTTCGGCATCGGAGAGACTCGAGGTGACGGAGTCGATGCCCGCCTGACGCGCTGTTTCTTCCGCGCGGAGCGTGCCGAGGGTGGCGTTGCGATTCTTCTCGATGAGCTCATCGACGAGCTCGAAGCGGCGGAAGCGGCGGCCTTCGCGCAGGTTCATCGTCTCCGCCGCCACGGCGATCGAGCAAACCGCGAGTGCGATGATCAACAAGCCCCACGATGCGAGTAAACCCAGCGATCTTTTCATGGTCATGGTTCTCAATAGATGTACACGCGTGTCGTGGCCGAGATCCGCGGCCAGATCGCGCGCATCTCTTCCTCGGCGATCATGAACGAGCCCGGCTTCGCTCCGCTCAGCGGGCTTTGGCGAGCAGGCGGCGAATGAATCACGTATCCGTTCGGGAGGAGGATCACGTACTTCCCCAGACCGCCGGGCACGTTCGGCGTCACCTGCGGAATGGGAGCATTTCGCATGGCGAAGACCCAGGCAGGAACAGCCCACGGCTGATCGGCGAGCTTTCCGATCACGGTGAGCGCGCCCTTCAAGGGAACGAACCGCCAGGTCTTTCCTTGTGCCGTAATGACGCGCGGCTCTCCGATGACGACGCCCGCCTCGCGCACGATCTCCGGTCCGAAATGGAGACTCATTCTGCGATTCTCGGTGTCGATGGCGAGATAGAACTCCGCCGCTTCGAAACTTCGCGCCATCGCCAGACGCTCCCGGAGCTCGCGGTCGAGAGACTCGCGCGTCAAGTCCATCGATGCGACGTCGTTGCGGATCCTGGCAATTTGAAACGGCGAGCTGACCTGCGTCTGCACGATCCTCTCGAATTTCGTGTCGAGACGGAGGCGATGCTGCCGGGCTCCGAGCAGTGCGGCGAGACCAAGCAAAAGGACGAGGAGGTTGAGCCAGAGCGCCGGGCGGCGGAAGCTTCGGCGGGATGGCGACTGCGGACGATGTTCACTTCGGCGATCTGATGTGACCATGACTCCTTTGTGATTCAGAATCGGACTTCCTGGCTGGCTGCTCTCACATTGCACGGCTCGCAGAGCCATCCGTGAGCGATGAGCTTGAAAGGACCGTCATCCTCGTCGCGGAAGAGCGTCCGCGTCTCACGGCACCAGTCGCAACGGACGACGTGCGGGTTCCCGAAAGTGGGGTTGTCGCGGAGGATGCCCGCGGCGACCTCTTTCTCGTCGGCGATCAGCTCCTCGCTGCGAAGGACCTTCAGTGCCGTCGTTCGAACTGTCTGTCTCACGACGGCTCCTCGGGTTTGACGTTCGCCACGCGCCGCCCATCGGCGCGGCGGGACGTTCCGGAGCGGCGTCCGATCTGGGAGACGCTCGCGGCTTCATCCTGCGTCGAAAGGAGCGGCAGTGTGACGATGAAGGTTGACCCGTGGCCGAGGCCCGGGCTTTCTACGCGTACGGTCCCGCCGTGGAGCCTCACGATCTGCGCGACGATCGACAGACCGATCCCGAGTCCCGGCTGGTGGCTGGCCGTTCCATCCGCCGCCTGACGGTACAGCTCGAAGACGTGCGGCGCGAACTCCGCGCTGATGCCGCTGCCGGTATCGATGACCGACAGCCGCGCGTCGTTGCCGTACCGCTCGAGCACGACGTCGATCTCGCCGCCCGCGGGCGTAAATTTGATGGCGTTGCTCAGCAGGTTCCAGACGACCTGCAGAAGGCGCACACGATCGCCGGAGAGCGGTGCGTGCTCGAGCGCGAGGTGGAGACGAACCTGCAGACCGCGCGCACTCGCACTGAGTCCGGTCATCTCGAGAGCGGAGCTGACGATGGCCGCCAGGTCGACTTCCGCCATCTGCATGTTCAGCTTCTGCTCGCGAATGCGAGTGATGTCGAGCAGGTCATCGATGAACACCCGCAGGAGGCTCGCGCCTTCATCGACGCGGATGAGAGATTCGCCGTACATCTCCGGACTGCTCTTTGCCAGTTGTACCCATCCGATGATCGACGTCAGCGGCGTGCGCAGCTCGTGCGCGACGGTCCCGAGAAATGCGTCCTTGTAGCGGTTGGCGCTCTGCGCCTCGCGGAAGAGCATGGCCGTGTCGATGGCCACGGCCGCGCGCTGCGACAACTCTTCGGCGAGCTGCAGGTCGACTTCGTTGTACCGCCGGTGCGATGAGGAGAACGTCGTCGTGCCCAGTACTTTGTCGCGGACCATCAGCGGCACGCTGATGAGCGACCGCACACCGAGGGCGCCGATGAGCTGCATGATCTTCGCTTCCGGCGGGATGCCGGTCAGGTTCGATTCGGCGACGTCCGTGAGCAGCACCGACTTGCGCAGTAATAGAGCCTGAGGTGCACCCGGCGCGCGTTCCGGCTCGCTGAAGACGACTTCCTGGAACTGCAGCGCGAGGTCGCGCAGCACGGGGTTGGCGTGCGAGACGGTGAGGTGACGGATCGAGCCGTCGTCGTTGACGAGGTCCACCGCGCACCAGTCGGAGAACGCCGCCGTCGAGAGACGCGTGAGCGACTCGAGTGTCGTCTCGTAGTCGAGCGACGACGCCAGCAGCGCGCTGGCCTGGGAGAGCATGTCGGCCGCGCGCGTCGCCTCCTCGGCGACGAGGACGCTCCGCTTCAACACGTTGATGTCGAGGACGGCCACGATCGCGCCGTCGATTCTTCCTTCGCCGGTGCGATACGCGCGAATGCGCAACAGCCGCCAGTCGCCGGAAGCGTCCTGCACTTCGACATCCGCTGCGGCGGCGGTCTCGATGACGGCGCCGACGAGCTTCCCGAGATGAGCAACGTCGAGGGTCGACTTCGCCTCGCTGAGCGGCCGTCCGATCGCATCCGAACGGAAGTTGAGCAGCGCTCCGGCGGTGAGGTTGAAGCGGCGCACCGTCAGATCGAAACCGACGAAGAGGATCGGGATCTCCACCGCACCGAGAAGGTTCTCGATGTCGTCGTTCATCTTCACGAGCGTGGTGTTGCGGAGCCGGAGCTCGTCATTGAGCGTGCTCAGTTCCTCGTTCGCGGACTGAAGCTCTTCCTTGGCCGTCTCCAGCTCCTCGTTCGTGCTGCGGAGCTCTTCATCGCTCGACTGCGCTTCCTCCGCCGCGGCGGAGGCTTCGTCCGCGAGCAATTCGCGGTCGTCGATGGCGGCGGCCAGCGCGTGCCGCAAGCCGTCGATCTCTGTTCGTGCGCCGGCCGACGCTGCCTTGCGCTTCGCCGGCTCGAGGCTGCTGTGGAACACGATCCAGCAGCGGTCATGACTGGGGGGAGGGACGCAGCACGGGATGACTTCGAAGGAAACGCAGCGGCGAGTCTCGCCCTCCTTCACCAGAATGTCTTCTTTGCTCACGGTGAGCTGTTCGCGAAACGCGCGGCGGACCGCGGGTCGCAGAACCGCCAGGACCTCGTGATGCCGGACCAGACTGAAGAGATCGAGCGAAGCGTCTCCCGGTTCGAGCGCGATGAAGGGAGCAACGTCGCCACGGATGCGCGTGATCTCCATCTGTGCGTTGACGAGCACACCACACGGCGCAAGACGTGCGGCGAGGAAGGCATCGTCGTCGGCGTGCGTGCCGCTCGCGGCGCGGCGAGCGGCCGGCGCGGCCGCGACTGCGCTCGACGGCGGCGAACGCCGTTCGACGACCAGCGTCGCGAGCGCACCCGGAACGTGGAGCTTGCGGTAGATCAACGGTTTCGCCGAGACCGGCGTGAGCTGATTCGTCGTGCCGCGGAGATTCTCCGAGCCTCCGAGCATCAGGAAGCCGCCCGGCGCGAGCGCGTACTGCAGGAGTGCGACCGCCTTCTTCTGCAGCTCCGGATCGAAGTAGATCAGGACGTTGCAGCACGTCACCAGATCGATTCTCGAGTAGGGCGGGTCGCGGGTCACGTCGTGCGCTGCGAAGACGCAGATCTCGCGCAACGCCTTGGCGATCTTGTGGCCGCCCGGCGCCGCCGTGAAGAATTGCTCGAGGCGCTGCGGTGACACGCCGCTGATCGCGCGCGGCGAGTAGCACGCCGCCCGCGCCTTCTTCAGCGATTTCTC
>DATKFO010000451.1:0-2121 GCA_035544355.1 Thermoanaerobaculia bacterium | reverse complement strand
GAAAAAGACTTCGGCATCCCGCTGCAGTTCACGAACTATCGCGGTTGAGCCATCGGCAGCCATCGTTTATTCTTGCCCCCGTGACCGTTCCCATCAACGAGCAGGCAACCTACGCGGAGCGAGTCCTCGACCTCATCGCGCCGAAAATGCAGGCCGTCGACGACGAGCTGCGCAGTAATTTCCGGTCGAAGATCAAGACGATCCACGACGTCGGCGAGCACATCCTCGGCGGCGGCGGCAAGCGTCTTCGCCCTGCCCTGCTCCTCCTGACGTCGAAGATGCTCCGCTACGACGGTGCGCGCGACGTCGCGTACGCGGCGGTCGTCGAGTTCATCCACACCGCCACGCTCGTGCACGACGACATCATCGACGAGGCGGAGCTCCGCCGCGGACGCACGTCGATCAACTACCGCTGGGGCAACAACCTCACGGTGCTCGTCGGCGACTATCTCTACACGCACTCGATGAACCTCGCGCTCGCGCAGGGCAATCTCGAGATCCTGCGATTGCTGTCGAACGCGACGATCAAGATGATCGAAGGCGAGATCCTCGCCCTCGAGCAAAACGGCCGCACCGATCTCTCGATCAACGACTACTTCGAGATCGTCGAGCGCAAGACCGCCGCGCTGTTCGGCGCGTGCTGCCGCATCCCTGGCTATCTCGTCGAGCTTCCCGAGAGCAGCGCGACCGCGCTGTTCAACTACGGTTTCAATCTCGGCGTCTGCTTCCAGGTGATCGACGACCTGCTCGACTTCACCTCGAGCTCCGAAGTCCTCGGCAAGCCGGCGCTGTCCGATCTCAAAGAAGGCAAGCTCACGCTGCCGCTGATCCTCGCGCTGCCGAACGTCACCGATCAGGAGCGCGAGATGATCGTCTCCGTCGCGACGCGCAAATCGTTCGACGGCATGGATCCCGCGGAGATCATCGAGATCGTGCGCAAGTACGACGCACTCGAGCAAACACGTGCGATCGCAAGGGATTACGCGAATCGCGCGCGCACCGCGCTGGAACCGTTCGCGGCATCACCCGCGCGCGACGCGCTGGAGCTGGCGCTGGATTTCGTATTGGATCGCGATCGGTAGTTTTGAAGGTGTCGATGTGGCACAGACACTCTTGTCTGTGCGCCCCGCGCGGAATGAGCCGATGCGCACTGGCTCCGGTCTCCCGAGTGCGCACAGACAGGAGTGTCTGTGCCACATAACCGCGAACCCCTAAGACAGCATCTCCATGATCTCCGACATCGCCGCGCGCGCCTTGAGGTGAAGGGTCTCGTTCTCCCCGTTCGCCGACAGCCGGATCACTTTGTTGTACAGCTCGATCGCTTTCGGATAGTCGCCGAGCGCGCGGTGGTAGATGTCTCCCTTGCAGAGCTTGGCCTCGAGATTCATCGGATCCATCTCGAGGATCTTGTTGAGGAAGATCATCGCCGCGTCGTACTTCTTCTCGTCCATCGCCATCTTGTAGCGAAGGCGATAGAGCGCGATCAGCTCGTTGTCGCGGGGATCGATCCAGACGCCCGGAAGATACGTCAGAAGCGCCGTGAGGAGCCGGCTCTTCGGAGCCGGATTCGAGCGTTTCACTCCGATTCGCTGCCGCGTCATCATCACACCCTCCCGTTCGGTTGAAACTCGAATTGACGAGAGTGTAAGCGCGTCGCGCGCGATCGTCAAGCAGTTGACCATATCTAGTTGCAGAGTTGCAGAGTGACAGAGTTGCAGAGAGTCGAACCGGTTCCCCTCCGGAACTCTGCAACTTTGCAACTCTGCTACTCTCTCCCCCATGCGCATCGCGGTTTATCCCGGCTCGTTCGATCCGCTGACGAACGGGCATCTCGACATCATCCGCCGCGTCACGCGGCTGTTCGATCGCGTGCTCGTCGCGGTGCTGGAGAACGAGGGCAAGGCTCCCCTCTTCAGCGTCTCCGAGCGCATGGATCTCATCCGCCAATGCACGCACGAGCTGCCCGGCGTCGAAGTGCATTCGTTCTCCGGACTGCTCGTCGATTTCATGCGCAGCCGCGATGCGAGCGTCGTCGTGCGTGGTATCCGCGCGGTCAGCGACTACGAATACGAGCTGCAGATGGCGCTGATGAATCGCGAGCTCAATCCCGAGGTCGAGACG
>DATKFO010000450.1:0-4979 GCA_035544355.1 Thermoanaerobaculia bacterium | reverse complement strand
ACGATCGCGAGCCCGAGCCCGGTGCCGCGCGAGGCGCGGGCGCGATCGGCGCGGAAGAACCGTTCGAACAGGCGCGGCAGCTGGGTCTCCTCGACCCCGACCCCGTCGTCCGTCCCGCGCAGCACGATCGCGCCGTCCTCGCGCTCGACCGCGAGCGTGAACGTCGCGCCGGGGCCGGCATACCGGATCGCGTTGGCCGCCAGGTTCTGTGCGACCACCCGGATCATCCGCGGGCGCATCGCGAGCTCGACGGAGGGGTCGCCCTCGACGACGAGCGCCACGCCGGCGCGGCGTCGGGCATCAACAACGCCATCGCGCGCGCAGCGGGACTGCTCGCCGTCGCGATCTTCGGCTCGCTCGCGATCTCCATCTTCGCGCGCGAGCTCGATCGGCGCGTGCCACCGCAATATCGCGACGCGATGCACGCGCAGGCGATCCGCCTCGCAGAAGCGGAAGCGCCGAAGAACGCAGATCCGCAAGCGAAGAAGGCCATCGAAGAGGCAGTGCGTCAGTCCTTCGTGCGGTCGTTCCGCATCAACGCACTCGCGTCCGGCGCGCTCGCCGCATCCGCCGCCCTCGGCGCGATGTTCATTCCGCGCCGCCGCCAGAACGCGTAAGCGGGGAGGCCTGCGAGCAGGATCGCGAATCCGATCGCGCTGTTGACCGGCGACTTCGCGACCGTGCCCGCGACGACGAGCCAGCACGCTACGGCGAAGAGCAGCGCGATGATGCGGCGCCGAAAGATGAACAGCGCAATGCCCGTGAGTCCGAAGAAGATGAAGTCGACGGACACGACGTATCCGAGGATTTGCTCGTAGGTGCCGGAGACGGCGATGACGATCGCGACGATGCCTTGCAACGCGATCGCGAGCGCGGGCACGCGCGTTTTCTCGTCGACGCGCGCGATTGCGGGGAAGAACAATCCATCCGCGGCCATCGCGTAGTAAACGCGCGGCGCGGTGAGCATGCCCTGGCTGAGAAATCCGAGCGTCGAGATAGCGATGCCGATCGCGATCAGTGTCGCGCCGGTGTCGCCGAGTGCCGCGCGCATCGTCGTCGATGCGGGCGTCGTCGTCGCCGCGAGTCCGTCCGCGCCGAGTGTGCCGAGGCAGACGATGTTGACTGCGACGTAGACCGCGATCACGCCGATCACACCGGCGAGCATGCCGATCGCGAGATCGCGCTTCGGGCGCACGAGCTCACCCGACATGAAGCTCGCGGTCTGCCATCCGCCGTACGCGAACATCACCGGCGTCATCGCCGCGGCGAAGCTCATCAAGCCGTCGGTGTTGCTCACATGCGTCGTGAGATTCGTCGAGCGAAACACGGTCGCACCGGCGACGAGCAGCATCGCGATCGCGGCGAGCTTCAGCAGCATCAGTGCGGTTTGCGTATTCGTGCCGCTGCGCACGCCGCGGCAGTTGATGATCGTGAGCGCGAGCAGCGTCGCGGATCCGAGCAGCCACTCTGGCATCGCGAGGCCGGTGAGCTCGATCGTGTAGCGCGCGAACGTCACCGCGACCGCCGCCATCCCGCCGCTCTGCACGACCAGCAGCAGCGCCCAGCCATACAGAAACGCGAGCGCGGGATGGTACGCGTCGCGAAGGTACGCATATTGACCACCGACGTCGGGCCGCAACTGCGCGAGCTCTGCGTAGACGAACGCGCCGAGGAGCGCGATCGCGCCGCCGGCGATCCACGCCCCGAGAATCAGCGCCGGCGAATGCACTTGCCGCGCGACGACGTACGGATTGATGAAGATCCCCGAGCCGATGATCCCGCCCATCACGATCATCGTCGCGTCAAACGCGCCGAGGCGGCGGGCGAGGGTGGGCATGGGGGGACATTGTATGGACTGCGGCGATCGCAATCGCCGCTCTTTGACAGTTATGCGCGGTGCTGTGGCAAAGCGGCGACTGCGGTCGCCGCACTCCAGATCACTTCGCGCGGAAGCGCCGCACTTTCGCGAGGTTGCCGCAGTCGGCCATGTCGCACCATTGACGGCTGCGGTTGCGGCTCGTGTCGACGAAGAGCCAGCCGCAGTTTTCGCCGCCGCATTGGCGGACGCGCGGCAGTTGATCCGACGTCAGTAGGTCGACCGCGCTACGCGCGATCGGCCAGAGCAGCGCGTCGAAGGAGTCGTTCGGCTCGGACGCCATTTCGAAGCGGCCGCCTTTGCACACGAGCTGCTCGTGTGTGCGTGCGGCGGTGAGCATGCGATTGAGCGGCGCGAGATCGGCGGCGTCGGGCTTCCAGTTCTCGATCACCGACTTGAAGATGCGGTAGAGCGCTTCGCGAAACGCGAGGACGCGCGGCAGCGCGGCATTCGTGGCTTTCGCGTGGCGGCGCCCGAGAAACTCGAGAACGTCGTCGATGCTGTCGAGGCGATCGCGCTCGACGATGCATTCGCCGCGGCGAATGTCCACGCGCGCGCCGACCGTGTTCACGAAGTCGAGGCAGAGTGCGCCGCCGACGTTGCGAAAGACCTCATGGGCCACGTAACCTCCCAAATACAGTTGACTGGTTACACGTCTCATGATTAGCATGTAACCACTATGCGCAGAATAGGTGGTTACGTCGCGATCGTCAATCTCTGCCTCGCCCTGGCCGCGTTCGCAAAGTCGCCGGTGACCGTGCCGCGCTGCGATGCGCCTCCTGCGATCGATGGCGTGCTCGACGATGGCTGCTGGAGCACCGCGGCATCGATCGGCGAGTTCGTGCAGACGCGGCCCGCCGACAACGCGCCGCCGTCGCGCGCGACGACCGTGCTCGTCGCGTACGACACGCAGGCGCTGTACGTCGCGATTCGCGCCACCGACGATCCGTCGCGCGTGCGAGCCACCGTCGCGCATCGCGACGACGTTCTCGCCGACGACTACGTGCAACTCCACCTCGACACGTTCGACGACCGCCGCCGCGCGTACGTCCTGATCTTCAACCCCCTCGGCGTGCAGCAGGACGGCATCTATGCCGAGGGCGGTGCGGCGGTGGATTACAGCGTCGATGTGCTGATGACATCGAAGGGACGCGTCACCGCCGACGGCTACGCGATCGAAGTGGCGATCCCGTTTTCATCGCTGCGTTACCGGGCCGGCAACGGCGCGCGCTGGGGGATGCACGTGCAGCGGCGGATCCAGCACCTCGATGAAGACGATTCGTGGATGCCGCTCGTGCGCGGCAGCGCGGCGCTGCTCGCGCAGGCCGGTCATCTCACCGGCTTCGACGAGCTCGATGCGCGGCGCACGTTCGAAGTGATCCCGAGCATGACCGTCGCGGAAAGCGGTCGCCGCGTGCGTAGCAGCGTTGCCGATCGCTTCGACACCGAGCCGGTCGACACCGATCCCGGCGTGTCGATGAAGCTCGCGCTCACGCCCGACATCGCGCTCGACGCGACGGTGAATCCCGACTTCGCGCAGATCGAGTCCGATCAGATCGTGGTGACAGCGAACCAGCGATTTCCGATCTTTTTCGAAGAAAAACGGCCGTTTTTCCTGGAAGGCATCGACGTGTTTCAAACGCCGCTCAACGCGGTGCACAGCCGCACGATCATCGATCCCGACTACGCGCTCAAGACGTCAGGCCGCAGCGGCCGCACCGGCTTCGGCGTTCTGCTTGCGAGCGACAACGCGCCCGGCATCTTCTCCGCCGAAGAGCGCGAGAATCCGGCGATCGATCGTTTCGTCGGACGCAACGCATTCGCCGGAGTCGCCCGCGTGCGCCGTGACGTCGGCACGAAGGAGTCCTACCTCGGCATGCTCGCCACGTCGTACGACTTCGTCGACAAACAGAACCGCACGCTCGGCGTCGACGGCCGCCTCGCACTCGACGCGCGCACCGTCGTCTCGTTCCAACTCCTCGGCACATTTTCCAAGCACAGCGGCAAAGGCTTGGGTTTCTTCGCCGAATGGCGGCGCACCGGCCGCCACAACAACGTGACGATCTCGGGCGAGGGGAGAACGCGCGACTACCGAGCCGATCTCGGATTCACGACGCAGACCGACACGAATCGCTGGAGCATCGTCTATCGCTACGATTCCGAGCCGCGTCCCGACGCGCCGCTGCTGCTGTCGTGGGTCTTCACGAACACCGCGTTCTCGCAGTGGAATTGGGACGGCCGCGTGAAATACGCGTACGTCTATCCGCGCGTGCGCTTCAACTTTCGCAAGCAGACGTTCGCGATGATTTACGCGTACAGCGATTACTTGCATCTCGAGGAAGACGAGTTCGGCGCGGGTGCGTTCTTTGGAGATCCCGAGCGAAGCACGATCTACAAAGGTGTGGTGCTGCAAATCGGAACGAATCCGACGAAGAAATTCTCCGCGGAGCTCTCGATCGATCACGTGTGGGATTTCTTCGACTACGACTTCGGCGCAGGCCCGCGCTATCCGCGCGTGAGTCCCGCCGCGCTCGCCGATCCATCTGCGCCGCTCGATCCCGGCACCGGCCAGTCGCAGAACATCACCGGTCGATTGGAACTGCAGCCGACCAACTCGCTGCGCCTCACGCTCGACACGAACTTCTATCGATTGGTGCGTGACGACACCGGCCGCACCGCGTTCGACGAACGGCTGTACTCCGTGCAAGCGACGCAGTTCCTCACCGCCGCAGCGTTCGCGCGCGCACGCGTCGACTACGACTCCATCCACGCAAACTATCGCGGCCAGATCCTTCTCGGCTGGACGCCGAGTCCCGGCACATCGATCTACGCCGGCTACACCGACGACCTCACGCGCGACGGATTCAGCCCGTTCACCGGACTGCGCGAGCCAGGCACACATCGCAATCGGCGAACGCTGTTCGTGAAGGCGTCGTACCTAGTGCGGCGGCCTTTTTAGGAGTGCGTGCGGCCATGCCGCCGCTTTGGGTCGCGTGTTTCTGGTTGCGGAGTTGCGCGGTCACGCAGTTGCGCGGCGAGCCTGGACGGCGGACTTAATAGTCCGCCGCCTCGCGCAAAAACCGGCGGACTATGAGTCCGCCGT
>DATKFO010000449.1:0-4422 GCA_035544355.1 Thermoanaerobaculia bacterium | reverse complement strand
CCACTACGGAGAAGTGAGGCGAGGGTTGCAGACGTAGGGCCGCCTCTCCAGGCGGCCCGCCCTCGCGCAAATCGTGCGTTCGTCGCCAGTCCGCCACTCCCCCGCACGTGGCACGCAGGACAAGCTGAGAGCATGTCCTACGTCTTTGACGTAGGGCCGCCTCTCCAGGCGGCCCGCCCTCGCGCAAATCGTGCCTTCGTCGCAGTCCGCCACTCCCTGGCACGTGGCACGCGCAGGACAAGCTGAGAGCATGTCCTACGTTCCTCAACGTAGGGCCGCCTCTCCAGGCGGCCCGCCCTCGCGCAAATCGTGCGTTCGTCGCCAGTCCGCCACTCCCTGGCTCGAGGCACGCGCAGGACAAGCTGAGAGCATGTCCTACGTCCTACTACGTAGGGCCGCCTCTCCAGGCGGCCCGCCCTCGCGCAAATCGTGCGTCGTCGCAGCCGGTGGGCGCTCTGTCCGCTGCCCGAGGCGTGAGCATGCTCACGGTCGTTCGGCTCCATCGCGTCTACATTGCCGCACGTGGGTCGCTTCTTCGGGCAACGGGCATCGGGCATCGGGCAACGCCTCGCGTTCCTGCTCGCGCTGTTCGCCACCTCGCTCACCGCCGATCCCTACACCATCGGCTCGATCACGGTCCGCGACGTTTTCGTCGATCCGGTCGCGGGCAACGACAGCAACGACGGCAATGCGCGCGCGACCGCACTGCGCACGCTCACCGCCGCCTGGAACCGCATCCCGCAATCGTCGACGCTCACCTCCACCGGCTATCGCATTCAATTGATGGCGGGAACCCATCCGCGCGCATCGGTGCCGAATTACTTCGAATCGCGCTACGGCACCGCGCAGTTCCCGATCATCATCCAATCCGCCGACGCATCGCGCAGCGCGCACGTCCTCGGCGACTTCAACGTCTTCGACACGCGCTACCTCTACCTGATCGGTCTCGATCTCACGCCCGATCCGCCGGGCGACGTCGTGCATTGCGAGAAGTGCGATCACCTGCTCATTCGCGATTGCCATCTCAGCGGCGGCGCGCGGCAGGCGCAGGAAACGCTCAAGGTCAATCAATCGCAGAACGTCTACGTCGAGAGCTCGACGATTCACGGCGCGTACGACAACAACATCGATTTCGTGAGCGTCCAGTACGGGCACATCATCGACAACCAGATCTCCGACGCCGAAGACTGGTGCGTGTACACGAAGGGCGGCTCGGCGTACTTCCGCGTCGAAGGCAACGACATCTCCCAATGCGGCACCGGAGGATTCACGGCCGGGCAGGGCACCGGATTTCAGTTCATGACGCCGCCGTGGATTCACTACGAGGCGTACGACATCAAGGTCCTGCACAACGTCATCCATGACACGCAAGGCGCAGGACTCGGCGTCAACGGCGGTTACGACATCCTTCTCGCGCACAACACGCTCTACCGCATCGGCTCGCGCTCGCACCTGCTCGAAGTCGTGTATGGCGCGCGCAGTTGCGACGGCCAACCGGGCGATCCGACGCGCCAGCGCTGCACCGATTACCTCGCCCTCGGCGGCTGGGGCACGACGGTCGTCGACGACGGCACGAACTACACACGCATCCCGAATCGCAACGTCTACGTCTACAACAACCTGATCTACAACCCGCCGGGATTCACGAGCCCGCAGCACTTCACCGTCGCCGCGCCGCTCGAGCAAACGTCGCCGCCCGCGATCGCCGATACGAATCTGCGCATCCGCGGCAACGTGATCTTCAACGGCGACGTCGAGACGCCCCTCGGCGTCAGCGACGACACCGGTTGCGACGCATCCAATCCGACGTGCAACGACGTGCAACTGCGCGCGGACAACACGATCAACACGCTGCAGCCGCAAGTCGCGTCCGATCTGCATCCGATCCCCGGCAGCAATCTGTTCAGCGTGACGCCGATCGTGATTCCCGATTTCGCGTGGAGCGACGCGCCAACAGGGACGCCGACCGGATCGATCTCGAACGCGGGACTCACGAGCAGCGTCGTCGGCGCGTTCGGCGGAACGACGACGCCTACGTCGAATCCGCGGCGGCGGACCGTTCGGCACTGAACGTGTTGCAGAGTTGCAGAGTGACAGAGTTGCAGAGTTGCAGAGTTGCAGAGAGATACCGTCATAGCCCTCTGCAACCCTGTCACTCTGAAACTCTGCAACTACAATCGCCCGCATGCGCCGCCTACTCGCGATTGCTCTTCCGCTGCTCGTCGTGCTCGCGATCGTCGTCTGGCGCCTGCGCGGAGTCGCACCGCACGACGACGGCGGCTTCTCAGCGAATCGCGCGTTCGGCGTCCTGAAAACGCTGCTCGCGGAGAACGTTCCGCATCCGACCGGAACGCCTGCGAACGCGCGCGTACGCGATCGCATCGTCGCGCGACTGCACGAGCTTGGCTACGACGCCGCGATTCAGCGGCGCTTCGTCTGCAACGACGACGTCATCTGCGCAAATGTCGAAAACATCATCGCGACCTTTCCCGGCGCGCCGCAAACGGGCGACGCGGTGCTGCTCGCGGTTCACTACGACTCCGTTCCCGCGGGACCTGCCGCATCGGATGATGGCGTCGGCGTCGCAACGGCGCTCGAAATCGCGCGCGTCATTCGCAACGAGCACTTTCGCAATCGCGTGATGCTCCTCATCGACGACGGCGAAGAAGCCGGCCTCCTCGGCGCCGAAGCATTCGTCGCCGACCCCGCGCTCTCGCGCGACGTCGCAGCCGTCGTCAATCTCGAGAATCGCGGCACGTACGGCCCGAGCCTCATGTTCGAGACGAGCCGCCGCAATCGCTGGCTCATCTCGCATTTCGGCCATGCGGTCGATACGCCTGTCGCGACGTCGCTCTTCTTCACGATCTACGACCTGCTGCCGAACGACACCGACGTGACCGTGTTCAAGCGCGAAGGAAAAGCGGCGCTGAACTTCGCAGCGATTCGCGGCGTCTCGTCGTATCACACGCCGAACGACAATCTCGCGCACGTCGATCTTCGCACGCTGCAGCATCACGGCGACAACGTGCTCGCGTCGCTGCGCGCGCTCGCGAACGCCGATCTGCACAAGCGCAGCGAAGACAACGCGTCGTACTTCGACATCCTCGGATTTTTTCTCGTGCGGTGGCCAGCGGGCTGGTCGCTGTGGATCGCGATCGTGAGCCTGCTCGCACTCGCGTATCGCTACAAACAATCGCTGTGGGGGATTCTCGCGACGCTGCTCACGATCGCACTCGCCATCGGCGGAGCGTTCGCGCTGCGTGCGATCGCACGGGCGCGCGACGGCGGAGCGCACTGGGTTGCCGATCCACGCCCATCCGTCACCGCAATGTGGCTGATCGGATTCGCCGCGGCGCTTGCATGCGCAGCACTCTTCGCGAAACGCGGCAATCTCTTCGTCGGCGTCGCCGTCGTGTGGCACGTCATCACGATTGCACTCGCGCTCACGCTGCCCGGCGCTGCGTATCTGTTTCTCGTTCCCGCCGTCGTGCTGACGATCTGCATCGTGTTTCGCGCAAGCGAGACGATCACCGCGATCGCCTCATCCCTAGCAGGCGCGATCATCCTCTTCCCACTCGGAACGATCCTCTACGACGCACTCGGACATACCGCACTCATCGTGATCGCGCTGCTGCTCGCGTTCGAAGGAACGCTCTTCGCCGCCGCGATCGCACGCTGGCGCTACGCGATCGTTGTCGCAATCGCGGCGCTCGTCCTCGCAATCGTCGCGATGTTCCGCCCGCCGTATACGCCCAAACATCCGCTCGCGAATCCGCTCGCATACGTTCTCGACAACGCCTCGCAGTGGCAGACGAACGCGTTGACGCCGGAGCTGCAGAAAGCGGCTCCGTTCGAAAAGCGCGACATCGAGCTCGCGATCTGGGGACGCAATCCCGCGCATTACGTCGCACCGGCCCCGCAGCTCGGGCTTCCCCGCGTCGAAATGAACGCGCAGCGCAACGGCAACCGCGTCACGATCCACGTGCGCTCGCTGCGCAACGCGAACCGCGTCGCGCTGATCATGCACTCGCCGCAAAAGATCGAATCGCTGCGCGTGAACGGGCTTGCACCAGCGCGCGTGGCTCGTCCCGAATTCGTCGCGGTCTACGGAACCGAGATGACGGTGGAGATCGTCGCGAGCGGCGCGGTCGACCTCATCGCCACCGACACGACATTCGCGTTTCCGCCGGAAGGCGCCGCGCTCATCAACGCGCGCAACGCGTCGGGCGCGATTCCGATCGATTCCGGCGACGTTACGATCACACGCACCAGAAAGCGTGTTTAAGCTCTGTGGAGTGCGTGCGGCCATGCCGCCGCTTTGGGTAACGAGTTTGGTTGCGTCACGCGCGGTTACACAGTTGCGCGGCAAAACTGAGAATTCAGGCCGCGCAACCCGCAACCTCGCAGTCCGTAACACGCGAC
>DATKFO010000448.1:0-4015 GCA_035544355.1 Thermoanaerobaculia bacterium | reverse complement strand
GACGACGGAGACGGAGTACGGCGAGCTGACCGTCGAGATGGTCATCGATTGGAGGGCGGAGCTCGATGCGGCAGTCACGCCGCCGGCGAGGGTCGTTTTGTCGCTGCCCGATCCGTGCACGGTGATCCACGGGATCATCGTGATCGACTCGTTGTAGGTTCCGGGTCCTGCGACGACCGAATATTCGTTCTGCGGACCCTGACCGGTGATGCTGTTGATCGCCGCCTGGATCGTGGTGAACGGCCCGCCCGTCGTCGGCGGATAAACGGTGACGCTGTTCGCGGCCGGCGTCGGAAGGGAAAGCCGCGCGCTGCGCGCTTGTCGTGCCAACGCGTTCGCCGTCAATTCTGCAAATGCCGCGGCCAGTTCGGGAGGCATGGTTTGCTCGCCCATCGTTGACTCCTTTCGTGTCGGGAACCCTGGCGAGCATACGCCTTTGTCAGTGCGCCATCACTTCGGGCGCTTCTTCGCCGATGCCGCGGAGCACGTCGTCGACGCGCTCGCCGCCGAGGAGGAGCGCGAAGGCGGTGCGCCAGACGCGGGCGAGCTCGGGAGCGGATGTGCGCACGAGCGGCACGCGTTTGCGCTCGATGAGAAACGTTCCGTGCGCGGTGTGTCCGATGCGTTGCGCGGGCACGCCGCGCTCGCGCGCGAGGCGGAGAATTTCCGGCGCGTCGGTCGTCGAGACAATTGCGCGCGCTTGCGATTCGCCGAACAGCAATGCGATCGCATCCACGTCGTCTGCGTGTTCGCCGAGATCGACGTGACAGCCGATGCCATTCATGGATGATTCTGCGAGTGCGATCGCGAGTCCGCCGTTCGCGAGATCGTGCGCGCTGCGCAGCAATTTCGCTGCGTGCAGTTCGAGCAGCAGTTCGACGAGTGCGCGCTCGCGATCGAGATCGACGTGCGGCGGTTGCGCGAGCGCATCGGCAACGAACATCTGCTGCCACTCGGAACCTCCGAGCTCGTCGCGCGTTTCGCCGAGGAGGACGATGTCGATGTTTGCTTCGGGGAAGGCGAGACCGCAGCCGTCGGTTTCGCGCTCGAGAATCCCGACCATGCCGACCGTCGGCGTCGGACAGACCGCGCGGCCTTCGGTCTCGTTGTAGAACGACACGTTGCCGGAGACGACGGGCGTGTCGAGTGCGCGGCACGCGTCGCTGATGCCGCGGATGCACTCCGCGAATTGCCACATGATCTCGGGACGCTCCGGCGATCCGAAGTTGAGGCAGTCGGTGATCGCGACCGGGCGTCCGCCGCTCGCAGCGATGTTACGTGCTGCTTCCGCGACCGCTTGCTTGCCGCCTTCGTATGGATCGAGAAAGCAGTAGACCGGATTCACGTCCGATGTCATCGCGAGCGCGCGGCCGGTTTCTTTCACGCGTACGATCGCGGCGTCGCGTTTCTCCGGACCTGCGACCGTGTTCGTGCGCACGGTCGAGTCGTATTGCTCGAAGATCCAATGTTTCGAGCAGAGATTCGGCGACGCGGCGAGGCGCAGTAGCGTGCCGGTGAGATCACCATCGTCAACACGTTGACGATGGAGGACGGGCTTCAGCCCGTCCAGATGCGCAGGCCGCGACAACGGCCGCTCATACACCGGCGCTTCGGTGGAAATCGGATCGACAGGAATTGCCGCGACTTCTTCGTCGTCCCAGAACAGCCGAACGAATCCATCGTCGGTCACTTCGCCGACAACGGCCGCGTTGAGATCCCACTTCTCGAACGTGCGCACGACTTCGTGTTCGCGGCCGCGCTTCGCGACGATGAGCATGCGCTCCTGCGATTCGCTGAGCATGATCTCGTACGGCGTCATGCTGCTTTCGCGCACGGGCACGTGATCGAGATTCATGCGGATGCCGGTGCCGGCGCGCCCCGCCATTTCGAACGATGACGACGTGAGGCCGGCCGCGCCCATGTCCTGGATACCGACGATGACATCGGAGTCCATGATCTCGAGACACGCTTCGAGCAGCAGCTTCTCCGTGAACGGATCGCCGACCTGCACGGTCGGACGTTTCTCCTCGGAAGCTTCGTCGAATTCGGCGGACGCCATCGTCGCGCCGTGGATGCCGTCGCGACCCGTCTTCGAACCGACGTAGATCACCGGGTTGCCGACGCCGCTCGCGGTGCCCTTGAAGATCTTCTCGCGTTTCGCCACGCCGAGGGAGAAGACGTTGACGAGGATGTTGCCGTTGAAGGACGCATGGAAACTCGTCTCGCCACCGACCGTCGGGATGCCGATGCAGTTGCCGTAGCCGCTGATGCCGCGCACGACGCCGTCGACGAGGTACTTCATCTTCGGCGCATCCAGCTCGCCGAATCGCAGCGAGTCGAGCGACGCGATCGGCCGCGCGCCCATCGTGAAGATGTCGCGCAGAATGCCGCCGACGCCGGTCGCCGCGCCTTGGTACGGCTCGATGTACGACGGATGGTTGTGCGACTCCATCTTGAACGCCGCAACCCACCCGTCGCCGATGTCGATCACGCCCGCGTTCTCGCCCGGCCCCTGCACGACGCGCGCGCCGGTCGTCGGGAACTTGCGCAGATGCACGCGGCTCGATTTGTACGAGCAATGCTCCGACCACATCACCGAAAAAATCCCGAGCTCGGTGTAATTCGGCGTGCGTCCGAGGATTTGTTCGATGCGTGCGTATTCGTCGGGTGTGAGGCCGTGCGAGGCGATGATCTCGGGGGTGATGTGCATGCAGCGCGATTTTGTCACGACGCTCAGGCGGCGCTTCGCGACGTGATGATGTAGCCGAACTTGACGGGTAATCCGAATCGTGCGGGATACAGCAGCTCGACATCACCATGCTCGACATCGAACGCCTTGTTGAGCGTGAGAACCGGATCTTCGTTCGCGGGTAGGATGACGATGCGCGCAATGCGGACCATATCCTTTCGCGTCAAATGGCGTCGGAGCGCGTCCGCGATGTAGCCTAGCGTTTTCAGATCGTGTTCTGCCCATGGTGCGGCCACGACGAGATCCCACTGATCGTAGAGATCCTCTCGCTCGAACAAGGCAAAGAGATTCAGCGGACCTTGTCCCTTGGCGATGTCCCGCTCGACTTCACGAACTTTCTCAGCCAGTTCGTTCATAACACGTTCAATAGCGTTCTCACCGATTGCAACATGGCTCGCACATCGGCGATTTCGGCCTGCCCAACCACACGATAACGCACTTCCGGATCCCACGTTGCGACCGCGCTCCATTCCTCGGTGTGCGCTGTCTTGATGGTTTCTCGCATGCCGGACAGAGCAAGAAGCACGTCGAGCTTGTGCGTCTTGAAGCTCGAAAAGTTCTCGAACTCACTTCGTTTTTCAGGGTAGCCCTCCCAGTTCAGTGTCTTGCAGATCCGTGCCTTGAGCGTGAGCTCGACTGCGTATCCGCATACATAGGCCGCGCCGTCGAGGCGATTGTTCTCGAAAAGAACCTCCGCTTCGTCGAGCCGCTCCGCGGCGATCGCTTCGAGGTCCGCGATCGAAATCACGCACGAATCATAAGGATGCGTGACGAATGGCCGCAGAATCCTACGCATCGTGGATGAAACGACGACGCCGCGACTCTCGGTCTAATCGTTCCCTAACGACGGACTCTGCCGATGCGAGTACGATCTCCGTCTCCGAGAGAAGAGAGAGGGGGAACGCATGTCCACCAACATGTTCATCAAGTTCGAGAGTCCCGACATCCACGGGTCGAGCAGCGCGCCGGGCCATCAGGGCGAGATCGAGGTGCTGTCGTGGAGTCACGGCTTCGTGCAGCCGACGAGTCCCACGCGTAGCGCCGCCGGCGGCGGAACGGTCGAGCAGGCGACGCATCAGAATTTCACGTTTACGAAATACACCGACGCGTCGACGAACGAGCTGCTGCGGAATTGCTGGAGCGGCAAGCAATTCAAGAAGGCGACGCTGCACTGCTACCGCGACTCGGTCGAATATCTGACCGTGACGATGGAGCACGTCGTGATCATGAACTTCAGCGTGTCCGGCGGTCCGGGCGATGTGCCCG
>DATKFO010000447.1:0-5880 GCA_035544355.1 Thermoanaerobaculia bacterium | reverse complement strand
TCACCCACGGCACGTCGCGCGTGATCGGAAATTTCGCGAAGAAGACGAAGTAGCTGAGAAACGCGACCGGCGTCAGGATGAAGCCGATCCACAGCGGCCAGTTGAAACGACGCTCGTTCATGATTTCTCCACGGTCGCGCGAAAGGCCGGCGGCTTGCGCGCTTTCGTTGCCTGTTCGAATGCGAATGCGAATTTGAAGAGGGCCGGTTCGCTCCACGCGCCCGCGAAGAACGAGAGTCCGACCGGAAGTCCGAACACCGCGCCCGCCGGCACGGTGATGTGCGGATAGCCGGAGACTGCCGACGCCGTCGAATATCCGCCGGTGTAGTGATCGCCGTTGATCAGATCCGTGCACCACACCGGTCCACCGGTCGGCGCGATGAGCGCATCGAGCTTGTGTTTCGCGATCACGGCATCGATGCCGTCGGCGCGAGAGAGTTTGTGATTCTTCGCGAGCGCTTTCTTGTACTCGTCGCTCGTGAGCGGACCTTTTTTCTCCGCGCGCTCGAAGAGCTCCTGGCCGAAGTACGGCATCTCAGCGTCGCGATGCTCTTCATTGAACTTGATGAGATCGGCGAGCGTGCGCGTCTTGACGCTGCTGCCGGTGTTCGCGAGGTAGGCGTTGAGGTCGGCCTTGAACTCGTAGAGCAGCACTTCGAGCTCGGTGTCGTCGTACTTGCCGGTCGTCTCCATGTCGGCGGGATCGATCACCGTTGCGCCGAGCTGCTTGATGACCTCGATCGCGTCTTTCATCACGCGATCGGTGGCGTCGCTGAAGCCGAAATATTTGCGCGCGACGCCGATGCGCGCGCCGCGCAGTCCGTTTGCGTCGAGGAACTTCGTGTAGTCGGGATGGACGTGCTTCGCGCTCTTCGCCGTAATCGCATCGAGCGAGTCGATGCCGGTCATCGCAGCGAGGAGAATCGCGGCGTCGGTAACGGTGCGCGCCATCGGACCGGCGGTGTCCTGGCTGTGCGAGATCGGAATGATGCCGGTGCGGCTGACGAGTCCGAGGGTGGGTTTGAGGCCGACGAGGCCATTCGAGGATGATGGGCAGACGACGGAGCCGTCGGTCTCCGTGCCGACGCCGACCGCCGCGAAATTCGCAGCGACCGCCGCGCCGGTGCCGGAGCTCGAGCCGCACGCGTTGCGATCGAGCGCGTACGGATTGCGCGTGAGTCCGCCGCGTCCGCTCCAGCCGCTCGTCGAATGCGTGGAGCGAAAGTTTGCCCACTCGCTGAGATTCGTTTTGCCGAGGATGACGGCGCCTGCTTCGCGGAGTCGCTTTGCGACGAACGCATCGTGCGCGGCGACGGAGTCGGCGAGTGCGAGCGAGCCTGCAGACGTGCGCATGCGATCGGCGGTATCGATGTTGTCTTTGGTGACGATCGGGATACCGTGCATCGGTCCGCGCGTGTGCCCGCTTTTGCGCTCGGCATCGAGCGCGTCCGCGATTCCGAGCGCGTCGGGATTCAGCTCGATGATCGAGTTCACGTTCGCGCCGCGCTTGTCCATCGCGTCGATGCGGGCGAGGTAATGCTCGGTGAGGGACCGTGCGGTGAAGCGCCCCGTGCGCATGCCGTCCTGCAATTCGGCGATGGTGATCTCGTCGAGATCGGACGACGTTTGCGCGGCTGCTTCGCGAGTGGTGGCCAATGCAGCCGCGGTTGCGAGTCCCGCCACTTTGAGGAAATTCCGGCGATCGAGCTCGTTCACGCGTGAAGCTCCTTTCGGGGCGGTAGTGTATGCGTTGCGGGTGGCGGGTTGCGAGGTTGCGCGGGTGTTTGATCCGCCGTAATGTGGAGTGCGGCGGCCACGCCGCCGCTTTGGGTCACGCAGATCGTTATGGACTGCAGCGACCTTAGGAGACCGTCTCGAGATGTGGCACAGACACTCCTGTCTGTGCGCACTCGGGAGACCGGAGCCGACCGTGCATCGGCTCATCCCGCGCGGCGCGCACAGACAAGAGTGTCTGTGCCACATTTTCGGGGCTACGATTTGATCGAACGTAGAGGACCTCAGCTACCGCCCTTGACATACGCAAGCGCGCCGAGCGCGATGACGTTCGCGATCGCGATCACAATGAGCACATTGCGCGGCGGCTCGACGAGCCGCGCATAGAGCAGATCGTCGACGATCGCAGCGACGATCTCGACGCGAGGCTTCCCTTCGCTCACCGTATCCTGCAGCCGATCCCCTGCGCCGATGAGCATCAACACGATCTTCAACACACGCCGCATCGCGCGCGGCTTGTCGCGGCTCCAGTCATCAGGATCGCTGCGATTGATCACGAACTGCGCGACGGCCTCGCGATACACGAGATACACGCGAAAGACCGCGCGTCCCATCCCATAACTCCACCCGAACACGAAATAGCCGATCGGCGCAACGACACCCGCAAGCACGAGCAACGCGATCGCGGAAGCGGATGGCCGCATGGCCCACGGCTTCGCGAGGAGCGCGATCGCGCCGAGGTCGAGGAGCGAAGCGGGGACGCCGATGAGCAAGGCGAAGCCGAGCGGAAAGGCGAGGGAGGTGGCGGCGGTGAGGTGGCGACTCATTCCTGTCGTCGAATGATCTCCACGGCATCGCGGTACGAGACCACGATTCGGCACCCGAGCTTCTGCAACTCGTTCTTCGCGCGCAGAAAATCTTTGTCGCGGCTGACGAACAACGCGGGCGTCGCCGTGTCGCGCTTCCGGAGCCGCTCGAGATACTTGCGCACCGATGCGAGCACGATCGCATCAGGCATCCGCCAGCCCTTCATGGTCTCGAGCCACGCAGCTTCTTCGAGAAGCGCTCCGGTCAACTCGATATGCGTGTACCGCTTGCTACGAAACCGAGTCCAGTTGTGCGTTTCATCGCTTTCCGCTTTCCTGAGCTCTTCCTTCACGACGCTGAGCGACTGTGCGTAGCGCCGCAGCACGTCGGATCGAAAGGCGTCGCGAAGCTGTTCGTCGAGGTCTTCCTTGATGAATGCGCGCCTCGATCCGGTCCGCCGTTCGATGACAGCCCCTGCTTCAGCGATCGAAAAGGCAGGAAGCACGAGCTTGGCCTTGCGTCGAGAACAGAGATCGAAAATCTCCTGACACGCTTCCGCTTCTTCCTGCTCGATCACGAGCTCGAGAATGAAGTTCGTCTCGACGACGACGATCATGCTGCTGCGCGCGGGAAATCGATGCGGCCGCCAGAGATTGCTTTGGTGAGACCGGTCTTCTCCACGGATGGCGCGGTCGATCGAGCAAGACCGATGGCGAGGTCACCCAACCACATTCCAACGATGAGCTCGAGCGTCGAAGCCGGGATGAAATCGTGCTCGTCGATCCCGTTCATGTACTTGCCGAGTATTTCCCTTGCCGGCACGACGAGATCGGGTGTGGCCTTCGCGGGTTTCGCAGATTTCCAGAGATACACGAAATCGGGAGCGACGACGAGGGTGAAACGGCTCAGGAAACCTTCCTGTATTTCGCGGATGTCACGCCGCTCCTTCACAGCCCACGACTTCGACGATTTCTTCGGCGCGCGCACGATGGCCATCACGACCAGTTGGTCGTAGCGATCGAATACCGTGACGTTCGCGTAGTTCATGACGCAATGGTAGCGCGGTGCGGCCACCGGTCGCGTCACCTAAAGGTTCCGAACGCGGAAAGATGATCGCGGAGAGTTGAGGACGCTTGACGGCGTATATTCATCGGGAACTCCGGCAATGTCCAAGGTCTTCATCAGCTATAGCCACGACTCACCTGAGCATGAGGAACTCGTGCTGCAGTTCGCGAATGCATTGCGCGCGCACGGCATCGATGCGGAGCTCGATCGCTATCACGTGCGCCCGCCTCAGGGGTGGCGGCAGTGGTGTGAAGAGCAATTGCGGCCCGAAGTTTCGAGTCACGTGTTGATGATTTGTACGGAAACGTACCTTCGTCGTGTCGAGGGCAAGGTGGCCATTGAGGTTGGGCGCGGTGTCTTCCACGAGAGCCACATCATTCAGAACTACCTCTACGACGAAAAGGTGAACGAGCGATTCATCCCGGTATTGCTCGATGGCGCAACGTCGGAGCACATTCCCATCCGCATCCGCAATCACGGCCGCTATGCGATCTCGAAGTTCGATATCACGGACGCGGAGTACAAGGCGCTTTGTCACGATCTGACGGGACGGCCCGCAATCACGAAACCGGACCTTGGCACACTCGTGCCCCTCGAGGCGCGACCCGTGCAAACGACATTTGCGCCGATTGCTCCTTCGCGGCTGCCATCGTCGGCGCTTCTCATCGGCCGCGATGATGAGGTGAAAGCTCTCGATGCAGCATGGAGCGACAACAAGAGCCATGTCGTGACGATCGTCGCGTGGGGCGGTGTCGGCAAATCGACTCTCGCCGCGCACTGGGCGGCGACGAAGTACGACGACGTCGAGCGCTACTTCGACTGGTCGTTCTATCGGCAGGGCAGCAGCGATGTCTTCGTCAAAACGGCGCTCGAGTTTTTCGGCGATGCCGCGCTGGCGGCGAGCGCGGCGGACGGATGGCAGAAAGGGGAACGGCTCGCGCAACTCATCGCGCCGCACCGGACGCTGCTGATCCTCGATGGACTCGAGCCGCTGCAGGACGCGAAGACGGGGGAACTGCGCGATCCGGCGCTCAAGTCGCTGTTGCGTGGATTGGCGGCGCGCAATCGTGGCCTTTGCGTCATCACGACGCGGCAGGAGACCCCCGATCTCGATACGTTCCGCAAAACGACCGCGCCGCAGTGGAAGCTCGCGCGTCTATCGAAGGAAGCGGGCGCGAGCCTACTCGAGAGGCTCGGCGTCAACGGCACCGCAACGGAGTGTGAGACACTCGCCGCGGATGTGAAAGGGCACGCGCTCACTCTTACGCTGCTCGGGAAATTTCTCGCCGAGGCACACGGTGGTGACATCCGCAGACGCGACCTCGTTTCGCTGCATGAAGCGGATGACGAAGAAACGAGCGGCCATGCGTTTCGCGTGATGGAAGCGTACGAGGAATGGCTCAGGCGCGACGGCCGCGTCGTGGAGCTGGCGATTCTTCGGCTCCTCGGCCTCTTCGACCGTCCGGCCACGCCCGATTGCCTCGCCGCATTGCGCGAGCCTCCGGCCATCGTTGGGTTCAGTGATTCGCTTGTGACATTAAGCGATGCGCAGTGGAATCTGGCGGTGACGCGCCTCGTGCAGCTGGGTTTCGTCGAGGCGCAGCCCTGGGAGCCGCCGAATATCGCCGGCTATGGTGAGGAGGAAGCGCGAAGGGTCAAGGCTAAGCAGATCGCGCCTGCCGATGCGTCACCTCTGCAGATTGCGGACGGGCGACCCATGGCGGGAATAGCGCTCGACGCGCATCCGCTGATCCGCGAGTACTTCGGCGGACAACTGAGGCGAACGGCTGCGTGGCGTGAGGCGCACAGCCGTCTCTACGAACACCTGATTTCCAGCGTTCCGTATTGGCCGGAAGGAATCGACGGTCTACAGCCGCTCTATCAGGCTGTCGTACATGGTTGCTACTCCGGACGTTATGAAGAGGCGCATTCTGAGGTTTATCGTGACCGCATTGTGCGCGGTACATCGGGTTCATACGCTTTTTACAGCACCAAGTTGCTTGGCGCCGTCGGCGCGGATCTTGCGGCAATAAGCTGTTTCTTTGTTTTGCGCTGGACAGAACTCGCGCCTGAGTTGCCGAAGTCTACGCAGTCTTGGTTGCAGGGTCAGGCGGCGTTCCGGCTACGCGCACTCGGTCGCCTTGATGAAGCACGTGATCTCACGCGTGCTGCTTTGGAGTTCTTTACTGCTGAAAAAGAATGGACAAATGCAGCGATCGCGGCCGGCAATCTCAGTGAGCTTGATTTAATGTTGGGCGACGTGACCTCCGCAGT
>DATKFO010000446.1:0-5652 GCA_035544355.1 Thermoanaerobaculia bacterium | reverse complement strand
GCATGATGCCCATCGCTTGTTGCATGGCTTCCATTTGTGATTTCGCGCGCGACGAGATCAGCAGGCCGAATGACAACAGTGCGAGTAGATAAACGGACGACAGCGAAAGGAGCAGCATCACGCTTCCGTGGAACGGGACGTGGAACATCAGGCGCATGAGGGTGAGGATGATCAGCAGCTCGATGTAGGCGAGTCCGAGGTATGGGAGGATTTTGCCGAGGACTACCGCGAGCGGGGAGACGGGCGTGACCATCAGCTGTTCGAGCGTTCCGCGCTCGCGCTCTTTCACGATGGCAAATGCCGAGAGCAGCGTTCCGGAAAACGTCAGCAGGATCGCGATGAGTCCGGGGATCAGCAGGTTCGCGCTGCGCATGTCGGGGTTGAACATCATGATCGGATGCACTTCGATCGGCGGCTGCACACGCGACGTCGCCATCATCTTGCGCACGTTTTCCTGCAGCGCGACGCCGTTCGCCGCGGACAGCGCTTGCGACGCGACGGTGGAGTCGGAGCCATCGATGAGCACGAGCACGTGCGCGTCGCGATTCGCGGCGAGATTGCGCGCGTAGTCGGGCGGAATCTCGATCGCGATCTGCTCGCGTCCCGACACGATTGCGTGCTGCAGCTCGTCCCGTGATTGCACGTGCTCGGTGATCGAGATCAGCGACGTCGCCTCGAACTGCTCGAGCAGTCGCCGGCTCTCCTGCGTGCGGCTCTGATCGAATACCGCGGTCGGGATGTGCTTCGCGTTCATGTCGATCACGCCGAACAGGATCAGCTCGAACACCGGCACCGCGAGCGCGAAGAAGACGGTGCCGCGATCGCGCAGCATCTGCGTCAGCTCTTTGCGAAACATCGCCCAGAATCCGTTCATGGCTGCACCATCTCCACACGCTGCGCTTCGACTTCTTTGCCACGCGTTTCCGTGAGCCGCACGAACACGTCTTCGAGCGTCGGCGCGATGTCGGTGATCGTGACTTCGCTGACGCCGAACGATTCGAGATCGGCGTCGATCTTCTGATTCGACACGTTTCTGTCGATCAGCAAATGCAGCGACGTTCCGAAGATCGTCGCGTCATGCACGTACGGGAGCGTGCGTGCGGACGTCATCAGCGACGCGACTCCTTCGCGACACTGCGCTTCGACGCGACGCATGCCTTCGGGCGTGACTTCGTCGAGTTTCTTGAGCTGCTCCGGATGTCCGCTGACGATGAGATGGGCGAGATACAGATACGCGACGGTGCCGCAGCGCTCCGCTTCATCCATGTAGTGCGTGGTCACGAACATCGTCACGCCCTCGGCCGCGAGTCCGAACAACAGATCCCACAACTCGCGTCGCGCGACCGGATCGATGCCGGCGGTCGGCTCGTCGAGAAACAGCACGCGCGGCTGATGCATCATCGCGGCCGCGAGCGCGAGGCGCTGTTTCCAGCCGCCGCTGAGCGCGCCCGCGAGGCGATCGCGATACGGGCCGATGTGCGTGAGATCGATCGCCCATTCTTTGCGCTTCGTTCGTTCGGCGCCGCGCAGGCGATAGATCGAGCTGAAGAAGTCGAGATTTTCATCGACGGTGAGGTCGCGGTAGAGCGAGAAGGCCTGCGACACGTAGCCGATGTGACTCCGCACTTGTTCGCCTTCTTTTTCCACGTCGAAGCCATCGACGGTCGCGTGCCCTTCGGTCGGAGCGAGCAGTCCGCAGAGGATGCGGATCAGCGTCGACTTGCCGGAGCCGTTCGGTCCGAGGAGTCCGAAGATCTCGCCGCGCGGGACTTGCAGTGTGACTTTGTCGAGCGCGCGAAATTTGCCGAAGTCGCGCGACACGCTTTGCACGTCGATGCCGATGTCGGTGCTCATTCGGCGTGTCCCTTCACGCCGAGATCGATTTCGGCGGCCATGCCGGCTTTCAGTTTCGGATTCGGATCGACGAGCACCTTCACGCCGAAAACCTGTTCCGCGCGTTG
The DNA here is from genome assembly GCA_035544355.1 of Thermoanaerobaculia bacterium. Taxonomy (GTDB): domain Bacteria; phylum Acidobacteriota; class Thermoanaerobaculia; order Gp7-AA8; family Gp7-AA8; genus DATKFO01. Next base: position 3,691 of record DATKFO010000446.1, on the reverse strand, counting down.
CGCGCGCGTCTGCACGTTGCGCGGTGTGTACTCGCCCTGCGATGCGACGGTCGACACGTGACCGATGAACGTTTCGTTCGGAAATGTGTCGACGCTGACGTCGACCTTTTGCCCAACGCGCACGAGTCCGAGGAGTGTTTCGGGAACGTAGACGCGGACCCAGAGCTGCGATGCTTCGAGAATCTCGGCGACGGTTTGATTCGGTGCGACGAGATCGCCGGGACGCAGTCCGAACGATTGCACGACGCCGGTGACGCTCGAATGCACTTCGGTTTCGGCGTGATTCTTCATGAGCGTCGCGAGGTGCCGTTCCTGCTGCTCGACCTGTGCGCGCGCGATCGCGATGTCCTCGCGACGCGTTCCCGCGCGCAACGCGCGCAAGTCTTCCGCTGACGCTTTCGCTTTCGTTGCTGCGTTTTCGTAAACCTGATGAGCGGTGATACCGGCCTCGAAGAGCTCGCGCTGGCGATGCGCTTCACGCGCGTCGTTGTCTGCAACGGCTGCGGCTTTGCGAATCTCTTCGTCGCGCGGACCTGCAAGTGCTTTCGCAAGCGCAGCCTTCGACGCTTCGATCGCCGCGTGCTGCTCCGCGATCTGGCGATCGATCGTCTCGGTCTCGAGCGTCACCAGCACCTGTCCGGCGACGACATTGCTGCCTTCATCGACGTGGACGCGAACCACCCGGCCGCCGACCAGCGAGCCGACGTTGACCGTCCGCGCCTCGAGCGTTCCGGACAGGACGACCTCTTTCGGCTTGTTCTCCTGCCGCACATACCACCAGATGCCCGCGGCGACTGCCGCCACGAGCAGGAGTGGAATGATTTTTTTGACGAGATCCGACGTCTTTGCGGCCACGAATTCCTCCACATTTTGGGGGCGACGATCGCGCCGTCGGTCCTACAAATCGCGATTATCAAATGAAAACGCCCGCCATTGCTGGCGGGCGTCAGTTCGTCGAGTGTGGTTTGAATCCTAGAACGTGATCTTCGCCGCGAGCTGGATGATGCGCGGGCCCGACGAAGTCGTCCGCGTTCCGAACGTCGCCAGCTTTGTGCCGGGTGCGGCCGAGGTCGCGTAGGTGCGGTTCACGTTGCTCACGTTGCTGCGGTTGAACACGTTGAAGGCCTCGGCGATCAGCTGCAGGCGGATGTCGCCGCCGAAACGAATCTCGCGCGTGAGGCGCGGGTCGACGGAGAACTGCGCCGGCAGCCGAAGCGCGTTGCGGCGGAATCCCGGCGCGAGGTCGTTCGATGCGTTGCCGTCGTTGTTCAGATCGCCGCTGATCACGGCCGAATACGGCTGGCCGGTCTGATAGCTCGCAATGCCGCTGACCGACCACCCTTCCGCAAACATGCGCAGCGTCGAATTGCCGAGCTTCTGCGCGTACGAATCGAGGTTCCACACGCCGCTGAGCACGATGCGATGACGCACGTCGTTGTCGCCGTACGTGTAATCGGTCGAGAAACGCTGCGGATCGGAAACGAACTTCGCGTCGTCGGTGCCGGGAACGACCGCGGTCGCATCGGGGCGATCGTCCTTCACCGTCGAATACGTGTACGCGATGCGAGCCTGCCAGTTGTTCGAGAAGCGCTTCTGCACGTCGAGCGTGAGGCCGTCGTAGCGCGACTTCGAGGAACTCTGGAACTCGATGATGCGCGCGAAGTTCTTGAACGGGCGGCCGTTGTATTTCGTGAACGTCACGCCGTTCAGCGTCGTCTGCACCGGATCGCTCACGTTGATGTCGGTCGAGCGCGGCAGGTCTTCGCCCTTCACGTACTGATAGGTCACGCCGACGAGGATGTCGTTCGTGAGCGCGTGCTCGGCGCCGAGGCTGCCCTGGTGCACTTGCGGATTCTGGAAGTTGCTGTCGAACACGACGATCGTCGGCTTCGGCAGCGCAGCGCCGGTCGGGATCGACGTGTAGATGTTCGGATACGTTGGAATCAGCGCGCCGGTGAACGTGATCGTCTGCACGTTGATGCCGTTGTTCGAGTGCGCGGTGCCGATCATGATCGCCGGCGTGCGTCCGTAGAAGATTCCGTAGCCGCCGCGCACGACGGTGCGTCCGTCAGCGCGCGGAGTCCACGCGAATCCGACGCGCGGCGCGAAGTTGTTGCCATCCTCCGGAACCTCGGCCGTGTCGATGCCCGCGACTGCGAGCTCCGGATCGGAGTTGTGTACCGACGGCTGCGCGATGCCCTGAAAGTCGTAGCGCAGGCCCGCGTTCAGCGTGAGCGCGGACGACACGTGCCACTCGTCCTGCACGAATACGCCGTACTCGGTCATGTCGGGATTCGTCGTGGGACCGCTCGTGCCCGGGCCGGGGAACGCCTGCAGCAACTGCGCGGGCTTGTTGTTCGCGAAATCCGCGAGGCTGTTGAAGCGGAACGAGCCGCCGAAGTTTCCGGGAAAGAAGTTGAGGATGTCGTCGTGATTGATGTCGAAGCCGCCCTTCAGCGTGTGTGAGCTGAGCACGTACGTCGCGGTGTCTGCGAGCTGCCAGCGCTTGATCGTCGTCTCGCGCGGGCTGAACGTGTTGCGTCCGACGCGCAGCACGACGTTGCCGTCCTGACGAATCTCCGCTTCGGGCGCGTTCGTGTTCGCCTTGCCCGGCTCACTGTCTTTCGCCCACTGCCCGCGCACTTCGTTGAAGAACGCTGAGCCGGTGGTCGTCGAGAACACGGCCGACAGCGTGTCGGTGTGCACGAGCGAGTCGCCGGTGTGCTCGACTGCGTTGATCGAGCTGCCGTTCTCGAAATTCACGCCGGTGAATTTCTGGCGGTTGTAGCGCAGCGAGAGGTGCGCGTTCGTCAGCAGCTCGTGATCGGTCTTGATCAGGTAAACGTCCTGGTTCTGGTTGCGGACGTAGTCGCTCGTGTACGGCGCGAGCATGTCGAGTCCGCGCTGATCGTCGGGGTTGTGAATGATGGGCGCGCGGCCGCTGCCGAGGAGAATCGGGTTCGGCTGATCGTTGCGCTGCGCGTCGAAGTTCGCGAAAAAGAAATGCTTGTCGCGCACGATCGGACCGCCGGCGCTGATGCCGTACTGATCGAAGTGATACGGGCTCTTCGCGCGGTTGTTGATGACGTTGATGTAGTCATTCGCGTTGTAGCGCTTGTCGCGGAGGAAGTAGAAGCCGGAGCCGTGATATTCGTTCGTGCCCGACTTCGTCACGACGTTGATCACCGCGCCGCCCGCGCGTCCGTACTCGGCCGAGTACGCGTTCGCGTTCACCTGAAATTCTTTCACCGCGTCCTGCGAGAACTGATACGGCGCGCGGCCCGAGCCGGTGCGGCCGAGTGCCTGGCCGAAGAACGTGTTGTCGTTGTTGGCGCCGTCGATGACGAGCGAGTTCAGCGTGCCGCGTTGGCCGGCGAAACTGATGTCGCCGAGGCGGACGTCTTTGACGACGCCGGGCGTGGTGAGAACGAAGTCGATGAAATTGCGGCCGTTCACCGGCAGATTTTGAATCGACGTCTCATTCACGACAGAGCTGACTTGCGAGCGCTCCGCTTCGATCAGCGGCGCGGCTGCAGTGACGGTGACCGTCTCGGCGACGCCGACCTGCATCTTCACCGTGAGCGCGACGTCGCTGCCGACGTTGACGGTGACGCCGTCGAGTTTCACGGCGCGGAATCCGTCGAGCTCGCCCGTGACGCTGTACGCGCCGGGAGGCAGCAGCGCGATCTGA
>DATKFO010000445.1:0-3768 GCA_035544355.1 Thermoanaerobaculia bacterium | reverse complement strand
TGCCCACTGCCCACTGCACACTGCCCACTACCGTTAGAATTCGCCGGTTTTTCTTAAGTAAGGGAGGCAATCCAATGACAGCGAATCAACGTCGATCGTTCTCGCTCGTCGGGCTTCTGATCCTCGCAGCCACCGCGCTGCAGGCGCAGGACGTCGCTTCGTTCGAGAAGCGCACCACCGTCCGTAAGCTCGACAACGGCCTGACGATCATCATCCTCGAGCGCCACGACGCGCCCGTGTTCTCGTACGCGACCGTCGTCAACGCCGGCTCCGCGCAGGAAGTCGCCGGGATCACCGGCCTCGCGCACATGTTCGAGCACATGGCGTTCAAGGGCAGCGACCGCGTCGGCACAACCGACTGGCCCGCGGAAAAAGTCGCGCTCGAAAAAGTGGAAGCGGCGTATGCGGCGTACGACAAGGAGCGGCGCAAGACCGTCGGCCGCGACGAAGAGAAAGTTAAGGCCGCGGAGAAAGAGTGGCGCGATGCGATGACGGCGGCGGACAAATTCGTCGTCAGCGACGAGTTCAGCCAGATCATCGACCGCGCCGGCGGCGTCGGCACGAACGCCTTCACCGCATCGGACATGACGGCGTACTTTTTCTCGCTGCCGTCGAATCGCTTCGAGCTGTGGGCATACCTTGAGTCCGAGCGCTTCCGCAATCCGATCTTCCGCGAGTTCTACAAAGAGCGCGACGTCGTGCAGGAAGAGCGTCGCCTCAGCACGGAGAGCAGCCCGTTCGGCCGCCTCTTCGAGCAGTTCACCGCCGCCACGTTCACCGCGCATCCGTACGGCGTCCCGCCGATCGGTTGGATGTCGGACCTGCAGAGCTTCTCGGCGACCGACGCCGCCGCGTTCGCGAAGAAGTACTACGTCCCGGCGAACATGACGATCGCGATCGTCGGCGACATCAAGGCCGATGAAGCAGTGCCGATTCTTCAGAAGTATTTCGGACCGCTGCCGAACACGCCGCCGCCCGATCCGCTGCGCACGGTCGAGCCGCCGCAGAAATCGGAGCGCACGATCGTCCTGCGCGAGACCTCGCAGCCGCTGTACATGGAGGGCTATCACCGTCCCGACAATCGCAGCCCCGACGACGCGACGTACGGCGTGATCGAGATGCTGATGTCGAGCGGACGCACGTCGCGCCTCTACAAGACACTTGTGCGCGACAAGAAGATCGCCGCGCAGGCCGCGGGCTTCAACGGATTCCCCGGCGAGAAGTATCCGAATCTCTTCACGTTCTTCGCCGTCACGACGCCGGGACACGCGGCCGCGGATCTCGCCGACCCGATTCACGCGGAGATCGAGCGCATCAAGACCGAAGACGTTCCCGCGGATGAACTGCAATCCGTGAAAACGCGCGTGAAAGCGAATCTGCTCCGCCAGCTCGACAGCAATTCGGGACTCGCGCTGCAGCTCGCGATCTATCAAACACTGCGCGGCGACTGGCGCGAGCTGTTCCGCGAGCCGGAGCAGATCGACAAGGTCACGGCCGCAGACATCAAGCGCGTCGCGAACGCGACGTTCACACCAAGCAATCGAACGGTGGCGATGATCGAGTCGTCGAAGGCGCCGGCAAAAGGAGACGCGAAATGAGATCGCTCCGCAGACAAGCAATCGCTGCATGCGCATCGCTGCTCGCCCTCGGCGGCTCCGCGAGCGCGCAGGTCAAGGACTATCACGAAATCAAGACGCCCGCGCTGCGCCAGGTCGCGCTGCCGCAGGCGAAACGCATCGCACTGCCGAACGGCATGATCGTGTTCCTCATGGAAGACCACGAGCTGCCGCTCATCCGCGGCTCCGCGCGCATCCGCGGCGGCGCCCGCGACGTGTCCGCCGCGAAGACGGGACTCACCGGCATCTACGGCGCCGCATGGCGCACCGGCGGCACGACGTCGAAGACCGGCGATCAACTCGATGAGCTGCTCGAATCGAAAGCGGCGCGCGTCGAAACGGGCGGTGGCATCGACTCGACCAACATCAGCATGGACGTGCTGAAGGACGACTTCGACTCGGTGTTTCCGATCTTCGTCGACCTCCTCCGCAATCCCGCGTTCCGCCAGGACAAAATCGATCTCGCGAAGACGCAGGCGAACACCGGCATCTCGCGCCGCAACGACGAGCCGGGCGGCATCATCGGACGCGAAGCGGGCAAGCTCGGCTACGGTCCCGATTCGCCGTACGCGCGGCAGACCGAGTACGCGACGATCGCTGCGATCACGCGCGACGATCTGCTCGCGTTCCACAAGCAGTTCGTCTATCCGAACAACATCATCCTCGGCTTCGTCGGCGATTTCGATTCCGCGAAGATCGAGAAGCAACTCCGCACGACGTTCGGCTCGTGGGCGAAAGGCCCGCAGGCTCCGAAGGCCGAGGATGCGCCGAAGCCCGCGAAACCGGGTCTGTACTTCATTGCGAAAGACGACGTCACGCAGTCGAACATCGCGCTCGTGCACACCGGCACGACGCGCAACAACCCCGACTACTACGCGATCAACGTGATGAACGAGATCCTCAGCGGCGGATTCTCCGGACGCCTGATGTTGCGCCTGCGCTCGCAGCGCGGACTCACATACGGCGTCGGCGGAGGCCTCGGCGCCGACTGGGATCACCAGGGACTCTTCCGCGTGCAGATGGCGACGAAGAGCGGCACCACGCTCGAAGCGCTCGATGCATTGAAGAAAGAGATCTCGCTGCTGACCACTGCGGACTTCACGCCCGAAGAGCTGTCGCTCGCGAAGGAGTCGATCCTGAACTCGTTCGTGTTCACGATGGACTCGCGCGGGAAGATCCTGAATCAGCAGATGCAGCTCGAGTTCTACGGCTTCCCGCTCGACTACTTCCAGAAGTTCCCGTCGCAGATCGAAAAAGTCACGGCCACCGACGTCGCGCGCGTCGCGAAGAAGTACGTGCATCCGAACGACGTCGCAGTGCTGATTGTCGGCAAGGAATCGGATTTCGAGAAGCCGCTCGCATCCCTCGGCGGCACGGTCACGCCGATCGACATCACCATCCCCGAGCCGCCGAGCACCGAGAAAAAGTCGGCAGCCGCTGCACCGCCGAGCGCGAACAGCGCCGCGGAAGGCAAAGCGCTGGTTAATAAAGTAGCGGACTTCTTCGGCGGCAAGGCCAAGATCGATGCAGTTCAGGCGATGCACGCGACCGGGTCGCTGAACATGAGCACGCCGAACGGACCGATGGAGGCCGAAGTCGAGTCGACGCTTCGCTATCCGGACGCACAGCGCGTCGTGATGAAAATGCCGATGGGCGAGATCGTCACGGTCGCGGCGCCGACCGGCGCATTCATGATCACACCGATGGGAACGCAGGACATGCCCGGCTCGCAGAAAGACGCTGCGCTTGCGGATCTCAAGACCGACACGATCGCAGTGCTCAAGAACATCGACAACCCGAAGTACACCTTCAACGCCGCAGGCACTGAGAAGGTTGGCGACGTCGAAGGCCGCGTCATCGAGATCAACGCCGACGGCGCAACGCTGAAATGGATCGTCGATCCGTCGAACGGAAAACTGCTGCGCAAAATCACACGCGGCCGCGGCCCGATGCCCGGCGATCAGGCAGTCGACTACGGCGAATGGAAAACCTTCGGCGGCATCAACTTCCCGGTCAGCGCCACGATCACGCGTGGAACGGAAAAAGCCGGCGACGTGAAAACCGCGACGGTGGAGTTCAACCCGAAGATCGACCCGTCACTTTTCGTGAAACCATAATGTGGAGTGCGGCGGCCATGCCGCCGCTTTGGGTA
>DATKFO010000444.1:0-2537 GCA_035544355.1 Thermoanaerobaculia bacterium | reverse complement strand
ACTTTCATTTGGAGCTCCTGACCGGCCAAGCCGGCAGTTCTTTCCTCGCCGCCGCAAACGGCACACGAGAGGCGCGGAGAGAAGGGAAGCTAAGAGGGGTGAGTCCAGAGGATCTGACTTAGTTCAGATGGACTGAAGTGCCGCGGAAGTTTCCGCGATGTGCCGCCACCATACGCGGTTTGCTCGCGGATGTCACGGCGGCGTCGAAGTCCGCGCAGCGGTCACGACGGCAACATACTCGCGCGCCTTCGCCGTGATCGCGGCCGCGTCGCCGCGACGGAGCGCGGCGAGATCGACGAGATCGGCACCGACGCCGAGTGCGAACGCGCCGGCTGCGATGAAGTCTGCGGCGGTCTTGAGCGACACGCCGCCGGTGGGGATCAATTGAATTTGCGGCAACGGGGCTTTGACGGATTTCAAGTAGCTCGCGCCGCCGACGGCATTCGCGGGAAAGACCTTCACTGCGTCTGCGCCGGCTTTCCATGCGGTCACGATCTCGGTCGGCGTCATCGCGCCGGGGAAGATCGGGATGTGCGCGTCGCGGCAGGTTGCGATCGTGCCGAGGTCGAGGGAGGGGCTGACGATGAATCGCGCGCCGGCGTCGATGCATTCGCGTGCGGAGCCGGCGTCGAGCACGGTGCCCGCGCCGATCAGCGCGTCGTCGCCGAAGCGGCGCGTGAGATCCGCGATGATTTGCACTGCGCCCGGGACGGTCAGCGTGATTTCGAGAATCGGGATGCCGCCTGCGCGGATCGCTTCGACTGCGGCGAGCGCTTCGTCGGCGGAGGTTGCGCGCACGACGGGGACGATGCCGACGGAGTGGATGGTTTCGAGTGTGGTCATCGTCATCGGCTCACCCTGGCGGTGCCGCCTTTCATCACGCGCTCGACTTCCGCGAGCGTGGCCATGCTCGTGTCGCCGGGCGTCGTCATCGCGAGTGCGCCGTGTGCGGCGCCGCATTCGACGGCCCATTGCGGTCCGCGTGCGGCGAGGAATCCGTAGATGAGGCCTGATGCGAAGGAGTCGCCGCCGCCGACGCGATCGAGGATCTCGAGATCGGGCCGCGGAGTGGCTTCGTAGAACGCGCCGTCGCTGAATGCGATCGCTCCCCAATCGTTGCGCGTCGCGGTGTGTGCAACGCGAAGCGTGGTCGCGACGACTTGCAGTTGCGGATAGGCGACGCGCACGCCGCCGATCATCTTCTTGAACGCTTCGGTGGGGAGCTCGCCGAGGTGCTCGTCGACTCCTTCAACTTGAAATCCGAGTGCGACGCTGAAGTCTTCTTCGTTGCCGAACAGTACGTCGACGAGTCCGACGAGCTCGCGATTCACTTCGCGCGCTTTTTCCGCGCCGCCGATTCCTTTCCAGAGCGACGGGCGATAGTTGAGGTCGTACGAAACGATCACGCCGTTGCGGCGCGCAGCTTCCATCGCTTCGCGTGCAACGAGCGGTGTGGTCTCGGACAACGCGGCGAAGATGCCGCCGGTGTGAAACCAGCGCGCGCCGTGCGTTGCGAAGAGCGTGTCCCAATCGACGTCGCCCGGTTTCAGTTGCGAGACTGCGGTGTGCCCACGATCGGAGCAGCCGAGCGCTGCGCGCGCGCCGAATCCGCGCTCGGTGAAATTGAGTCCGTTGCGCGCGCGGCGGCCGACGCCGTCGTCCGCGACCCAGCGCAGCCACGAAAGATCGCAGCCGCCCTGCAGCATCAGATCCTCGACGAGACGTCCGACGGCGTTGTCGACGAGTGCCGTAACGATCGCCGTGCGCAATCCGAAGCAGCGGCGCAGTCCGCGCGCGACGTTGTATTCGCCGCCGCCTTCCCACACCTGAAACGTGCGCGTCGTCGACACGCGGCCTTCGCCGGGATCGAGGCGGAGCATGACCTCGCCGAGGCTCACGAGATCGTAGCGGCATGCTGCGGCTTCGCGGATCGTGAGCGGCATCTACTTCCTCGACGCCTCGAGTCCCGAGCCGCCCTGCGCGTATTCGGGATGCACGTTGACGACGCCGAATTGCCGGTCGTCGCCTTCGCGAATCGCGGCCATCATCCAGAGAAAGTTGATGCGGCCGCCGGGCGCGGAGACGTTCGGGTGATAGCCCTGCGGCATCAGCACGCAATCGCCTTCGCGCACGATGGCGACGAGCTCGGGCTCGCGCGGATCGTTGTAGACGAGCTGGATTCCCCACGCGGGATGCGGCATGTCGATGTAGAGGTACGCCTCTTCGAGCATGCTCGCGTGCTCGTGCGGCGGCCACGACGTCCAGTTGCCGGGATGGCTGAACGTGACCCCCGCGAGGATGCGGCCGGCGTTCACGTTTTTTCCGACGAGCACGTTGAGATCGCGCTCGGAGGACGGACCGCCGGTGTGAAAGTGCAGCGATGCGTCGTTCTGGACGTCGGCAAAGCGCACGAGCTGCGTTGGGTATTGATGTTCGACCGGCGCGGCGACTTCGGCGAGATCGCACGCGCCGCGGATGGTCACGTTCGTGTCGCGCGGGACGTAGAGCGCGTCGTATTGATTCAGCGATGTTGTCGT